>CALJDR010000068.1 GCA_938023515.1 uncultured Flavobacteriales bacterium | reverse complement strand
CGTCGGCAGCGTCAGATGTGTATAAGAGACAGGCACCTGAGCCATGCCTTCAATTCAAAGAACCGGCTGGAAGTGGACGTGAATTACGAGATAGACAACACGGACGCCGACACCCGTTTCGACCAGGATTTTTCCGTAAAGGCTTCCCCCTACATGCCCGACCGGGTGGTCGACACCTCGGCCTACAAGAACGATTACACGTATTTCTCCGCCCGGGCTGACTATACCCTTCAGGGGGACAAATATAAATTCGAGACGGGAGTGAGCACCAACCTGCGCACGATGGACAACCCGTACCGGGACAAGAATACCTCGGTGATGCCCTCCCCCATCCCTCCGGTGACCAATACCGTGACCTCCCATTTCAAATTCGCCGAGGACGTGTATGCGGCTTACGCCACGTACAGCCGCTCGCTCGGGGACCTCACCGTATCGGCAGGCGTACGCGGGGAATACTGGAAGTCGATCGTTCGGGCGCTCCCGCAAGCCGGCGGGGAAGCTGAAAAAAGATACGTCAACGACAGCATCAACTTCTTCCCTTCGGCCAATATCACCTACCACCTGAGCGACCACAGTTCGCTGATGCTCTCCTATTCTTCCCGCGTAGCCCGCCCGGATACGCGCCAGTTGAACCCCAATGCGGTATCCACCAACCCGGCACGCCCCAATATCGGGAACCCGTACCTCAAACCGGAATACAACCGGTCGGTGGAACTGACCTACCACGGAGGCTGGAACAAAGCCGACATTAGCCTGTCGGCCTATTACAATTACAACGACGATGTGATCCAGCCCTACCTCACCCCTGTCAATCCGGTCACCGGGCAGGAATCCCGGGGGATTCTCTACAACACGTATAAAAACTACGGATCGTCGTATTTTATCGGCACGGAACTCATCGCCTCGGCCAAAATAGCCGGGCGGCTGGACCTTTCGGGCAGCCTGAATGCTTATTATGCCGATTATTCCCGGGGCGAGAACACTTTCTGGAACAAATCGGGCATCAACTTCACGGCCAAAATGGCGGCCAACGTCAAAGTGACCGACCACCTCACCGCGATGGTGCTGGGACGGTATTCCGGAAAACAGACCCTCATCCAAGGGACTGTGGACGCCAACGGAACGATGGACGCCGGGCTGCGTTACACGATTTTCTCCGGGCGGATGAACCTGTCGGCCCGGGTGACGGACGTGTTGAATTCCTTCTGCTCCACCACCCGCTCGGTGATCGACGCCGGAAGCGGAACTTTGCAGAATGAGATATCGCGCGAAAATTACCAGTCGAGGGTGTTTTATTTTACCGCATCGTACAACTTCTAAGGCCCGCGCGGGCAACCCCGCTTTTGCGTAAAATCCGTACATTTGTATTCTAATACGATGCAAATGGGACTTTCCGTCGCTTTTTATACCCTGGGATGTAAACTGAACTTTGCCGAGACATCCGCCATGGCCCGTTCGTTCGAAGCGGCCGGCTACCGGCGTGTGGAATGGGAGGAGGCGGCCGACGTCTATGTGATCAACACCTGTACCGTAACGGACAATGCGGACAAACGGGTGCGCAGCCTGGTGCGGGGCGTTCTTCGCCGCCGCCCGGATGCCTATATCGTAGCCGCCGGATGCTATGCTCAGGTAAACCCCGGGGAGATACAGCGTACCGGGGGGGTCGACTTGGTGGTCGGCTCCGCGGATAAATTCCGCATCACGGATTATATTTCCTCCGTCGAAAAGGAAAAACAGACCCGCATCCTGTGCGGGGACATCGCCGCGGACAAGGATTACCACGGCGCCTATTCCCTTTCGGAGCGCACGCGGGCTTTCCTGAAGATACAGGACGGCTGCGATTACAAATGCTCTTACTGCACTATCCCTAAAGCCCGGGGCGGCTCGCGCAGCGAGCCGTTGGAAAGCGTGATCTGCAGCGCAGAGAACATCGTGGCGGCCGGAACTTACGAAATAGTGCTCACCGGGGTCAATACCGGGGACTGGGGGCATGCCGGCGGCACCGGGGAAACTTTCTTCGATCTGGTAAAGGCGATGGACCGGGTGGAAGGGCTACGCCGGGTGCGCATCTCTTCGATCGAACCGAACCTGATCACCGACGAAATCCTGGAGTTCATCGCCTCGAGCGACAAATTCGTCCCGCATTTCCACATCCCCCTGCAAAGCGGCTGCGACGATATCCTGCGGGATATGCGCCGGCGTTATCTTACGCCCCTCTACCGCCATCGCGTAGAAAAGATCAAGGAGTTGATGCCTCATGCCTGTATCGGAGCGGACGTGATCGTGGGCTTCCCGACCGAGACCGACGAGCATTTCCGCCGGACATATGATTTTATCGCTTCGCTCGACCTTTCATACCTGCACGTATTCACGTATTCCGAACGGGAAAACACACCCGCAGCCGAAATGGGCTTATCCGTCCCTCCCTCGGTAAGGGCCAAACGCAGCAAGGTGCTTCACCTGCTGGGCGGGAAAAAACGGACCGAATTCTACCGACAACATGTGGGAAACGTACGGGAAGTCCTCTTCGAAAGTGAAAACAAGGACGGCTACATATCCGGATTTACGGATAACTACATCAAAGTCCGGTACCCCTGGGACGATGCGCTGGTAAATACCCTGCGGCAAGTCCGGCTGTCGGCTCCCGGAGCAGACGGGACGATGGATTGCGAACTGCTGTGAAATTTTCCGGCAGGCGATTAAACCTTTTTTATAAACCTCAGTCTTATCAATAGAAAACCAATCGCGGACATGGGTGAGAAAAGTCTCCCGGAAGGATAATCCAACGGGGAT
>CALJDR010000067.1 GCA_938023515.1 uncultured Flavobacteriales bacterium | reverse complement strand
GATGACGTCGAGTCTCGTGGGCTCGGAGATGTGTATAAGAGACAGCTACAATACCCGTGCTCCCTACAATTCCGTATGCTACCTCAAAATAGACGGCAAGGTCTATTTCGACCGCTCCGGCAATATGGGCGACCGGGACGGCGGCACGGTGATCATCGATAAGGACGGCCGCGCCAGCGTAGAACTGGGCGATCCGGACGATCCCCAGTGGGTCTCGCGCCGTACAGAACCTTCCATGATAGGTTCCGGCCCGATGATGCTGGCCGATGGAAAGCGGATCGATATGGGCAAAGGGGCTTTTGTGACCCTGCGCCATCCGCGTACTGCGATCGGTACAGTGGGTAATAAAGTGATCCTGGTGACGGTAGACGGCCGTTCAAAAGAAAATTCACTGGGTGTGAACCTGAACGAATTTGCCAGTATCCTCAAATGGCTGGGTGCCGAAAATGCCCTCAACCTGGACGGAGGAGGCTCTACTACGATGTATGTCAAAGGACAGCCGGATAACGGCGTGGTAAACCGCCCGTGCGACAACCAGAAATTCGATAACCAGGGTGAACGCCGGGTGAGCAATTCGATCCTGCTCCTCTGACCGATACCTGTAAAACCAATCCCGTAATTCCATTATTTGAGCAATGAGATACGCCATTTGCCCGCTTTCTGTGATCCCTGTACGCCGTGAGCCATCCGATGCTTCGGAAATGACCACCCAAGCGCTTTTCGGGGAATTTTTCAAAGTCCTCGAACGCCGGGCCTCCTGGAGCCGGATCCGCCTGCACGACGACGGATACGAAGGCTGGATCAGCAACAAGCAGTACGCCGAAATCACGGCCGATCAATATGCTGCTTTATGCAAGGATCCGGGGGTGTATTGTGCGCAAAGCGTAGGCGTATGCAAAGCAGAGAAGCACTCGCTCCCCATTTTGATCGGTTCCCGCCTGCCGCAATATGCAGACGGGGAATTTTTCCTGGGGGATGAGAAATACTCTTTCGACGGCCATGTAGCCACGGGTAAAAAGCCCAAAAGTGACATCGCCCGGGTAGCCAAAGGATTTCTCGGTGCGCCCTATTTATGGGGCGGCCGTTCTTTCTTCGGGCTGGACTGTTCCGGTTTTGCGCAGATATGCTACCGCCTTTGCGGTCGTTCCCTGCCCCGTGATGCCAAAGACCAGGCTGCCGGAGGGGAAACGCTCTCTTTCGTGGAGGAAGCCGAGGAAGGCGATCTGGCGTTCTTCGACAACGACCAGGGAGATATCGTTCATGTAGGTATTGTACTGGAGGATCATCGTATCATCCATGCCAGCGGGCAGGTACGGATAGACGTATTGGACCAGACAGGTATTTACAATGCCGATGTGAACAAGTACACGCATAAGCTCCGGTTGCTCAAAAAATGCAAATAACGGTTCTGAATAGGAAAAAGCCCGCCTTTTGGCGGGCTTTTTTATGGCCCGGTATTGCGATGTCTGCCAGTGGTGTTGATAACTTTAGGGCAAAATGTGTGGCAGGCAGCGGAAGGTTGGTTATATTTGTCCTGCCCGGCGGTTTGCCGGCCGAAAAGCCTTAGACACATGTTTCTTGAAAATACGACAAACCACACCGAATACAGTGGCTGGATCGAAGTCATCTGCGGGTCGATGTTCTCCGGAAAGACAGAGGAGCTCATCCGGCGGCTGAAACGAGCCAAGTTCGCCCGGCAGAAGGTGGAGATATTCAAACCGGCGGTCGACGTACGCTACGACGAGCAAAAAGTCGTTTCCCACGACCACAACGAGATCGTTTCCACCCCGGTAAGCCATTCGAGTGAAATCCTGCTCCGCTCCGCCGGCGTAGATGTGGTGGGTATCGACGAAGCCCAGTTTTTCGACGAAGGGATCGTAGAAGTATGTAATGCACTGGCTAACAGTGGCATCCGGGTGGTTGTGGCCGGCCTCGATATGGATTATTTGGGACGCCCGTTCGGCCCGATGCCTTTTCTGATGGCTACGGCTGAATACGTGACCAAAGTACATGCGGTATGTACCCGCACGGGAAACCTGGCCAACTATACCCATCGGTTGACACAGAACGACTCCCTGGTACTTCTGGGGGAGACGCACGATTACGAACCGCTCTCGCGCAAAGCTTATTTTGAGGCTCGCAGACAGGAAGAACTCGCTGCGGCACAGGTGAAAAAAGAACAGGAAAATGGAAAATAAAGTTGGCATTTACGGGATACGTACCTATTCGTTCCATGGCTGCCTGGAGGCGGAAGCCCACGTAGGCTCCCTCTACTCTACGGACGTGGAAGTGGAGACGGATTTTTTGCAGGCCGCCCGGAAGGATGAACTTTCCGGTACGGTCGATTACGGACGGATTGCGGATATCGTGCGGGCCGAGATGGCTGTGCGGTCCCACCTGATTGAAAATGTCGCCTGGCGCATCTACAGCGCCGTAAAAGAAGAATTTTCCCGCGCCGGGAAAGTGACCGTCCGGGTATCCAAATTGGCCCCTCCCGTCGAAGGGCAGGCCGAAAAAGCGACAGTCAAAATAAGCGACTGAGTACGCCAAATAGTCAGTTGGATACGGTGTTATCTTCCAGGGCCACTTTCCGGCCTCGCCGGGCTTTGATGTCTTTCGGAACGACATAAAAACCTTTTTCCGGCGTCCACTCCACACAGAACAAACTGCGGATATCGGCAAATCCCTCTTTTTTCAGTTCCTCTGCCAGCCACGGTTCGGTTTTTCCCGCACTGTCGAGCGCTTCGGCCGATATATAGCCGTTGTTGACCAGCAGAAAGGATTCCGACAGGCTCCCGCGCCTGGAGATAGTCAGTTTGCCGTTCGCCTCGAAACGGGCATTTTCCACATCGAACATCGAAAACACCCCGTTCTCCCGCAATATGGTGCGGAACTGCTCCATTTCTAAGCTGTTGCGTTTGAATTCTTTGAGGTTCATTTTACCGTCCTTGACGATAAGTATCGTATCGCCTTTTATCAGTTTGCGGAATACCCGGAACCGCAGCAGATAGCGGATGAACATATTTACGGCTGTCCAGGCCCCCAAGGCGAAGACCATGTACCAGGCGGACAGGTCGGGATTGTACACCACGCCTCCCACCAAGGCACCCAGCACGAAGGCGTTGACCGAATCCAGCGGAGTGAGCATCGCCATCTGGGTCTTTCCCGATATGCGCAGAAAGAACAAGACCCCCAACATTCCGATGACGATCTTTATGAAAATGCTTAAAACCATATCCAGCGGATTTTAAGGCTCGGAAAACGGCGGAAAGTTGTCCGGGTCGGTTACAGAACGTACATATTGAGCCCTATGGCCGGGTTGAACGAACGGCTCAGCTCGCCCCCGAAATCCTCCACGACAAACTCCCCCGCCCCGCTGATACGGGCCGAAAGCAGATGTCCGGCCAGTGCCGAGCAATCGCTCCGCCCGGCTACCACATGCAGGTGCAGGTAAGGACTGCCCTCGAGCGTGGAGATATTCCCGGTCAGATTGGCGATCTCCATCTGCTCCTCGAAGGCCATATCCTCGTATTTTTTGCGGGCAGGATTGAAAAAGCGGATCGTAAGCCGGTCTACGGCCCCGATCCCGCTGATGCTCCCGGCCTTGATATTTTTGGTGGCACAGAAATCCGTCAGGGCTTCAACCAGGTCGCGCCGGTTATCGACGCTCACCACATAGCGGTCGCCGAATTGTTTGAAAGTCCACATGTTTGCTCGGTTTTTAGGTTTTGGGGGTATTATTTCTTAAAATAGCCCACAGGGTGGTTCAAAAGCGGCTTTTGTTTAGCCGATAGTTTCAGGGCTTTGCCGATCGCATCCGCATCCATCGATCCGCGCGGCACCGTAGCCAAATGCGCCCCGGCGCAGAACAGGGAGATGTTCTGGGATACGATCCCGGCATCCATTGCGCTCCAGGCTTCATTTCCCGATCCGTTGGCAACCAGTATCAGACAAACGGGCGCTTTTTTCAGGGTACGGATATCCTGATCGGTCACCGGTTCGAGAGAATGCTTCTTATGATCGTAAAGATAGGCCCCTTCTTTCGTGCATACGTAAATATCGATGTCCTGCCGGTTCATGGCCGACGGGGCCGTTCGTTTACCATCCGGGCGGTTGATGCCGTTAGCCGCCCACAACAGGTCGGAGAGTTCCTGAAGGGACAGCATCTCCGGAGAGAATTCCCGGGTGGATTTACGGTCGGCGAAAGCCTGCATCAGGGTCACTTCCCGTCCCATATCCGGGGCGGAGAGTTGGATGAGCTTTATCGATTGGCCGCTGCATGCCAGCGATGCGAGCAGAAAAGCGACGGTAAGGGTCAATATTTTCATAGACAGATTGGATTATCTCTTTCTTTCCCGGCTGCGTTCTATCGCCCGCAGTACGACGGCAAAAACGATCATTGAAAAAGCGCCCAGCTTCATATAATACGCGTTGGGTTCGGCGATATCGCCGAAATAGGCATACGCCGCCAGTAAAATTCCACCTACAGCTAATGCCCTGTGAATAATTGTCATAAATCTATTTAATTAAAGTTATTCTTAATGTTCATACCCGTACCGGCGGAGCTTTCGCTCGTTGTTGCGCCAGCCGTCGTCCACTTTCACCACCAGTTCGAGGAATACCTTTTTGCCGAAGAATTTCTCGATGTCCAGCCGGGCTTCCGTCCCCACTTTTTTCAAGGCGGCTCCCTTATGGCCGATCAGGATACCCCGCTGGCTTTCCCGCTCCACGAAAATGATGGAGCGGATGCGGATCAGGGTCTCATCTTCCATGAACTCTTCCGTCTCTACTTCCACCGAATAAGGAACTTCCTTCTTGTAGTTCAGCAATATTTTCTGGCGGATGATTTCGTTGACGAAAAAGCGCTCCGGTTTATCGGTGAGGGTGTCTTCCGGATAGTAGGACGGCCCTTCGGGCAGGAGTTCCACGATACGTGTCAGCAGGATGTCTACGTTGAACCGTTCGGTGGCCGATACGGGAACGATCTCCGCCTTCGGGAGTTGTTCGTGCCAGTACTCCACTGTTTCTTCGAGGGTCTTCTGGTCGGGAATTGTATCTATTTTGTTGATCACCAGTAGTACAGGTACTTTGGCGTTTTCGATGCGCCTGAAAAAGGCTTCGTCTTTCAGGCCTTTCATACCCGGCTCGACCATGTACAGCAGCACGTCTGCGTCGTTCATCGCCTCGGCCACAAAATCCATCATGGATTCCTGCAGCTTATAGGCGGGTTTGATGATGCCGGGCGTATCCGAAAATACGATCTGGTAATCCTCCGAGCTGACGATCCCCAGTATACGGTGGCGGGTGGTTTGCGCCTTAGAAGTGATGATGGACAGGTCCTTCCCTACCAAAGCATTGAGCAGGGTCGATTTGCCCACGTTCGGATTGCCCACGATGTTGACGAACCCGGATTTGTGTATTTTTTTCTCCATAACTACAAATGTAGCGAAATACGACGGAATTTTACGGCCGGGATGGGTTCTTTTTTTGCCGGAAGCCCCGAAATCCTTAGCGTATTCGCGGCTTTATTAGTAACTTTGCGCTGCAAAAACCATTTAAAAAAAGAACATCATGTTGAAAGTGGGCGTGCTCGGGGCCGGGCATTTGGGAAAGATACATCTGAAGCTGCTCAAGCAGTCCGAACATTACCAGTTGGTCGGGTTTTACGATCCCGATACCCGCAATGCAGCCGCCGTCGAGGCGGAACTGGGCGTGAAAGCGTTCCCCGATATGGACAGCCTGCTTGATGCTGTGAATGTGACCGATATCGTCACCCCGACTATCCATCACTACGAATGTGCCCTGAAGGCCATTGAAAAAAACTGCCATGTGTTCCTCGAAAAGCCCGTCACCACCACCCTTGAACAGGCCGAAGAGCTGATCAAGCGTCTGCGGGAAAAAGGGCTGAAAGGACAGGTGGGCCACGTGGAGCGCTTCAATCCCGCATTTACCGCCGTACGCCCCTACATCAACGGTCCGGCCTTCATCGAGGCGCACCGCCTGGCGGAGTTCAACCCGCGCGGGACGGACGTACCGGTAGTATTGGACCTGATGATACACGACATCGACGCCATCCTTACGTTGGTCGATTCTCCGGTGAAGATGCTCACGGCCAGCGGCGCCAAAGTGATAAACAATACACCCGACATCGCCAACGTCCGCCTGGAATTCGAGAACGGCTGTGTGGCCAATATCACCACGAGCCGTATTTCGATGAAGAATATGCGCAAGACCCGCATCTTCCAGCGCGACGCCTATATCACGATCAATTTCCTGAAAAAGGAGGCCGAGATACTCCGTATGCACGATGCCCCTCAGCACCCGGACGAATATGCGATGATCCTGACCAATGCCGAAGGGGTGAGCAAGCAGATCGTCTTTGAAAAGCCGGAGGTACAGCAAAACAACGCCATCCTGGACGAACTCAACACCTTTGCTCTGGCCATTGAGAACGACACGACCCCGTTGGTCACGATGGAACAGGCCACCGCCGCCCTGAAGGTAGCGCTGGATATCGTACGGGATATAGACCTCCACGTACAGCGCATCGAGGCCGCCTCCAAAAAATAAAAATGTCCATGCAGAAACGGAAGGATACGAAAATAAACATCATTACGCTGGGTTGTTCCAAGAATACCTGCGATTCGGAGGCTTTGGCCGGTCAGTTGGCCGGACAGGGTGTCGGGGTCGGGCATGAAGGCGACGGCGGGATCGTGGTGATAAACACCTGCGGTTTTATCGGCGATGCCAAGGAGCAGTCCATCAACGTGATCCTCGAACAGGCCGAACGCAAACGCCGGGGCGAGATCGAGCGCCTGTATGTGACGGGTTGCCTGGTAGAGCGTTACAAGCAGGAATTGTCCGGCGAAATTCCCGAAGTGGACGGTTTTTACAAGCTTACCGAGCTGGATGCCCTTCTCACCTCGCTGGGAGCCGACTACCGGAAGGAACTCGTGGGCGAGCGTCTGCTCTCCACTCCGCCGCATTACGCCTACCTGAAAATATCCGAAGGGTGCGACCGGGCTTGTTCCTACTGTGCGATCCCGCTTATCCGTGGCAAGCACGTTTCCGTTCCCATTGAAGAACTGGTCAAAGAGGCCCGAAAATTGGCGGAAAAAGGCGTGAAGGAACTTATCCTCATCGCCCAGGACCTCACCTATTACGGGATCGACCTCTACGGCAAGCGCCGCTTGGCCGATTTGGTCCGGGAGATTGCCAAAATAGACGGTATCCAGTGGATCCGCCTGCACTACGCCTACCCGAACGGTTTCCCGGAGGATGTCTTGGACGTGATGGCCTCCGAACCGAAAGTGTGTAAATACCTCGATATTCCGTTGCAGCACATATCCGACCGCATTCTCCGGTCGATGAAACGGGGTTCTACCAAAAAGGAGGTCAACGCCCTGCTGGACCGTATCCGGGAAAAAGTCCCCGGCGTAGCGATCCGCACGACCCTTATCGTGGGTTATCCCGGTGAAACACAGGAGGAGTTCGTGGAGCTCAAAGAATGGGTTGCAGCCCAGCGTTTCGACCGCCTGGGGTGTTTTGCCTATTCCGAAGAAGAAGGCACTTCTGCCGCGCAGTTAGAGGACAATGTGCCGCAGCAGGAAAAGGAACGCCGCCTGGAGGAACTGATGGAACTGCAAAAGCAGATTTCGTTCGAGCTCAACGAACAGAAGGTGGGAAAAACCCTGAAAGTGCTCGTCGACAGCGAGAACGAGAACGTCTATATGGGCCGTACCGAGTACGACTCCCCCGAAGTGGACAACGACGTATTCATCGACAAGGAAAAATGGCGCGTGCCCGTAGGGGATTTCGTAAAGGTGGAGGTGACTTCGGCGGGCCTGTACGACCTTTTCGGGGTGCCTGTGCCTTAACAAAACGATATTTTCGTATCTTTACCCGAAGCTAAAACTCCCGGATCATGTTCGACTTCATCACATTCGGCATAAAGGACCTGATAGATATCACTGCGGTGGTCTTTCTGGTGTACCAGCTCTACCGCCTGATACGGGGGACGGTAGCGGTGAACATCTTTATCGGCCTTATCGCCCTGTTCATCCTGTGGAAAGTGGTCGAAGCGTTCCAGATGACGCTTTTAAGCGGCATCCTGGGGCAGTTCATGAGCATCGGGGTCATCGCCATCGTCATCCTGTTCCAGCAGGAGATACGCCGTTTCCTCATCCTGATAGGCACCAACAATTTCTTTGTCCGGCATTTCTTTTCCAAGATCAAGCGGAAAAGGAATATCCCGGAGAAATTCGAAGTCCGGGAAATCGCCAATGCCTGCTTTGAAATGGCTAAAAACCGTACCGGCGCCCTGATCGTGTTCAAAAAGTCGATGTTCGACCTCAAGGAGGCCACCTCCGGGGACGTACAGAACATTGTGCCGACCCAAAGTATTCTGGAAAGCATATTTTACAAGAACAGTCCGCTGCACGACGGGGCGGTGATCATCGACAACGGACGCATTATCGCCACTCGCGTTATCCTGCCTGTTTCGCGCGACAAGAACCTTCCTGAAGAATACGGTACCCGCCACCGGGCTGCTGTGGGCATCGCCGAAAAATCGGACGCGGTGTCTATCGTCGTATCCGAGGAGCGGGGAAAAGTGAGCTTTGTAAAAGGGAATACCATCACGGTGATGAATTCGGCCGAAGAGCTTGAAAAGCGGCTGAACGAAGAATTAGAGATATAATACGCTGTAAAAACTCATGGAAGTAAGCAAGAGATATGCGGGACGGGGCGTTTCCGCCTCCAAGGAAGATGTGCACAACGCGATCCGGAACGTGGACAAAGGTCTTTTTCCCGGCGCGTTCTGCAAGATCATACCGGATTACCTCACCGGAGATCCGGATTATTGCGTCGTGATGCATGCCGACGGGGCCGGGACCAAATCCGCCCTGGCCTATATGTACTGGAAACGCACAGGCGACCTTTCCGTGTGGAAAGGCATCGCCCAGGACGCCTTGATCATGAACATCGACGATCTGCTGTGCGTAGGGGCTACCGACAATATCCTCTTGTCCTCCACCATCGGGCGCAACAAGAATGTGATACCCGGCGAGGTCATATCGGCTATTATCGGAGGTACCGAAGAGTTGCTGGCCGAGATGCGTTCGTATGGGGTAAATATCATTTCCACGGGCGGCGAAACGGCCGATGTGGGCGACTTAGTGCGTACTATCATCGTGGACTCCACTGTAACGGCCCGGATGAAACGCACGGATGTGGTAGATAATGCCCGTATCCAGGCGGGGGACGTAATTGTAGGGTTGGCTTCCTCCGGACAGGCAACCTATGAAACGGGTTATAACGGCGGTATGGGCTCCAACGGCCTTACTTCCGCCCGGCACGACGTGTTTAAAAAATCCCTGGCCCGGGAATTTCCGGAAAGCTACGACCATGCGGTGGACGATTCGCTGGTGTACTGTGGCTCGAAAGACCTCACCGACCCCGTAGACGGCGCTCCGCTCGATGCCGGAAAACTGGTGCTTTCCCCGACCCGCACCTACGCTCCGGTGGTCAAGAAGGTGCTCGACGCGCTTCGCGGGCAGATACATGGGATGATACACTGTTCCGGCGGGGCCCAGACCAAGATACTGCATTTCGTGAACGACCTGCATGTAATCAAGGACAATATGTTTCCCGTGCCTCCCCTTTTCGTGCTGATACAGGCGGAGAGCGGCACTTCGTGGAAGGAGATGTACCAGGTGTTCAATATGGGACACCGGATGGAATTTTATGTCCCTCAGGAGATCGCCGGGGACATCGTAAAGATATCCGAATCGTTCGGCATCCCGGCCCGCATCATAGGGCGTGTAGAGGCTTCTCCCGAAGGGAAACGCCTGACCATCCGATCGGAAAAAGGAACGTTCGAATATTGATTTTTGTAGAACCTGTAGAAAAGAAAGAAGGAGAGAATTAGGAAATGGCATCTACACTTTTGGAAAAACTGGAAGGGCTCCGCACCCGTTTCGACGAGGTGGCAGATCTTATTATCCAGCCCGATGTGATCGCCGACCAGAAGCGTTATACCGAACTGGGCCGGCAGTACAAGCAACTCGAAAAGATCGTCGAAGTATATAAAAAATACAAGCAGCTCCTTTCCGACGTGGAAGAAGCGCGCGCGATTATTGCCGACGGTTCGGACGCCGAAATGGTGGAAATGGCCCGGATGCAACTGGATGAAGCCGAGCCTCAGATAGCTCCTCTCGAGGAGGAGATCAAGCTCCTGCTTATCCCCAAAGACCCGGCAGACGCCAAAAACGCGGTGATAGAACTTCGCGGAGGTACCGGTGGCGACGAAGCGGCTATTTTTGCCGGAGACTTGTACCGGATGTACAGCAAATATGCCGAGCGCAAAGGCTGGAAGCAGGAGGTAATGGACTTCAATGAAGGTACGGCCGGAGGCTACAAGGAGATCGTTTTCAAGCTTTCGGGCGACGATGTGTACGGCACGATGAAATTCGAGGCCGGCGTGCATCGGGTGCAGCGTGTCCCAGCCACTGAAACGCAGGGACGTGTGCATACGTCCGCCTCTACGTGTATCGTTATGCCGGAAGCCGAGGAATTCGATATCTATATCGACCCGAAAGATATTCGCAAGGATACGTTCTGTTCGTCCGGCGCCGGGGGACAGTCGGTGAACACCACCTACTCTGCCGTCCGTCTGACGCACGTTCCTACCGGAATCGTGGCACAGTGCCAGGACGAGCGCTCTCAGTTGAAGAATCTGGAAAAATGTATGACTGTCCTCCGTTCGCGCTTGTACGAGATCGAATACCAGAAACGCCTGGAGGAAGAGGCCAAACAGCGTAAGTCGATGGTTTCCACCGGCGACCGCTCGGCCAAGGTGCGTACGTACAATTACCCGCAGGGCCGGGTGACCGACCATCGGATCGGGCTTACCCTGTACAACCTGCAGGATGTGCTGGACGGCGACTTGCAGCGTGTGATCGATGAGTTGACGATGGCCGAGAACGCTGAAAAGCTTCGTGCCGGCGAATCCGGATGACCCCGACAATAAAACAGAAAAAGAAAGAACAATGACATACGACCAACTTTTCCGGCAGATACGCCTCAAAAAATCGTTCCTCTGCGTTGGGCTCGACCCGGACATCCAGAAACTCCCCTCCCACCTGACTGGTTCGCGGGAGCCCCTGTTCGATTTTTGCCGGGCCATTGTGGATGCTACGGCTCCCTATTGCGTAGCCTACAAACCCAATACTGCGTTCTTCGAATCGTGCGGGGCTGCCGGATGGGAGAGCCTGGAAAAGACCGTGGCCTACATCCGGAAAAACCACCCGGAGATACTCACCATCGCAGATGCCAAACGGGCCGATATCGGCAATACATCCGCCATGTATGCCCGTACGTTCTTCGATACAATGGATTTCGATGCCGTGACGGTCGCCCCGTATATGGGCAGTGACTCGGTAAAGCCTTTCCTGGAATTCGAAAACAAATGGGTTGTTCTGCTGGCCCTTACCTCCAATAAAGGCGGCGCCGATTTTCAGCTTCTGCCGCTGGCCGACGGAGAACCGCTTTATCAGAAGGTGCTTGAAACCTCCCAACAGTGGGCCTCCCGGGAAAGGATGATGTATGTGGTGGGTGCCACCAAGGCAGAATACTTGGCGGATATCCGCAAGATCGTCCCCGACCACTTCTTGCTCGTGCCCGGTGTGGGCGCTCAGGGGGGAAGCCTTGAAGAAGTATGCAAATATGGATTGAACGATCATTGTGGATTGCTAATCAACTCTTCACGAGGCATTATATACGCTTCTTCAGGAAGTGATTTTGCGCAGGTCGCTGCCTGGGAAGCCGAAAAATTACAGCAGGCGATGCAGGCTGTATTGGAAAACGCCTCACTGGTCTGACAGATGCCTTTTACAGGAGAAATATACGAAGGTTCGGCCCGGGTCGGGTTCTGGAATATCACCGAGAGCGAAGAGGTTTTGCGGGCGGGAATCTGTCTCTTATACACATCTGACGCTGCCGACGATACTCCTTGTGTA
>CALJDR010000066.1 GCA_938023515.1 uncultured Flavobacteriales bacterium | reverse complement strand
ACGAGATGACGTCGAGTCTCGTGGGCTCGGAGATGTGTATAAGAGACAGCGGTTGCGGAGTACCATCGAGACCTCCCCGTTGAACATGCCCGCCTTGCTTTTGACGACGATGGATTCGATATTGATGCCCATATCTTCGGAGATGATCTGGGTCAGGTGGTTCAATACGCCTACGCTGTCCACTCCGGTGATATCGAGGGTGACACGGGCCTCTTCCTGCGAAGAGTCTATCCATTTGGCGGTAAGCACCCGGTATCCGTAGTTGGAAAGCATATCGGTGGCGTTCAGGCAATCTTTCCGGTGCACGACGATCCCTTTGCCTACGCTTACGAACCCGAATACGTCGTCTCCCGGCTGCGGGCTGCAGCACGGAGCGAGAGTATAGTTGAATTTATCTTCGTTGTCTCCGAATACCAGCCGGTCGTAATGCGGCTTTTCTTCGGCGTTGGGCTGTCGGGAAGACCCGCCCATGATGGGCGAGCGGCGCAGCAGGTTGGAAAAGAACCCCCGGCTCGACACGAACTGCTTGAGGGTCGTATTGTCCACCAGGCCTTTTCCGAACCGGTAGAACATATCCTGCGAATTCTCAGCTTTCAGGAAGGCCACCAAGTCGTTGACCGTCTTTTCGCTCAGGTCTATCTTCAGATGTTTAAGTTTGCGTTCGAGGATTTCGCGGCCGTATTTGGCTGTTTCCCGCACGTCCTCGTTCAGGGCGGCTTTTATCTTGTTGCGGGCCCGGGTGGTCTTGACGAATTCCAACCACTGGGCCTTGGGCTTCTGGTTTTTCCCGGTGATGATCTCCACCTGGTCGCCGCTCTGCAGGATGTAGTTCAGCGGAACTAATGTCCCGTTTACCTTTGCCCCTAAACATTTTGTCCCTACCGCGCTGTGGATGGCAAACGCGAAATCCAATGCGGTTGCTCCCTTGGGCAGGCTGCGCAGGTCGCCTTTGGGTGTGAAGACGAATATTTCCCCCACCAGCAGGTTGAGCTTGAATTCGTTCACCAGATCGGCGGCATTCACTTCCGCTTGTTCCAGCGTTTCGCGGACCTTGGCGATCCATTCGTCCATATATCTGTCGGAGGCCTCCCCGGCGTGTTTGTATTTGTAGTGGGCGGCGTATCCTTTTTCGGCCAGTTCATTCATCCGTTCGGAACGGATCTGTACCTCGACCCAACGGTTCTCCGGCCCCATCACTGTGATATGCAGGGCTTCATACCCCGTAGATTTGGGCGTGGAGATCCAGTCGCGCAGGCGGCCCGGGTTGGGGTGGAATTTATCCGTGACGATGGAATAAATCTTCCACGCGCAGAATTTTTCCTCCTCTTCGTCGCATTTGTAGACGATCCGGATGGCGAAACGGTCGTACACCTCGTCGAAGCTCACCCCCTTGTTGACCATCTTTTTGTAGATGGAATAGATGGATTTGTTGCGCCCCGTGATGGAGTAGTCCAGGTTTTCTTTGTCCAGCACGTCCTTTATCACCCCGATGAAACCCTTGATGTATTCTTTCTGCGCCTGGTCGGATTCCTGGAGCAGACGGACGATATTTTCGTAGGCCTCCGGCTCGGTGTATTTGAGCGAGAGATCCTCCATTTCGGTCTTGATATTGTACAGCCCCAATCGGTGTGCCAAAGGAGCGTAGATGTAGAGCGTTTCGGAGGCGATCTTCTGCTGTTTTTGCCGGATCATGGCACCCATCGTCTGCATATTGTGCAGGCGGTCGGCCAATTTGATCAGGATCACACGGATGTCGTTGGAGATGGTGATGAGCATCTTGCGGAAATTTTCCGCCTGTACGCTCACGTTGGAATCGGAAATGCCCGATATTTTGGTCAGCCCGTCGATGATCCGGGCCACTGTGGGTCCGTATTCCCGCTCGATCTCCTCGAGGGTCACGTCGGTATCCTCCACCGTGTCGTGTAAAAGGGCCGATGCAATGGCCGTGGCATCGAGGCTCATCTGGGAGGCAACGATCGTAGCTACGGCGATCGGATGGAAGATATAAGGCTCCCCCGAGCGGCGCCGCTGGTGGCGGTGCGCTTCGGCGGCCTGTTTGAAGGCTTTATGAACCATCGCCAGATCCTCCCGGCTGAGCTGGTGCGGTATCGACTGCAAAAGCCGGCGGTAGGCCTTCAGTATGTCGAGGGCCTCTTTGCGGGATATTTCAGGTACCGGAGCTTTGCTGGGTGGCATGGGTTTGTGGCTTTTTTATTTTTTTACGAAAAGTAAAAGTATGAAATTTCGACGATAAGAAGCCTTAACGGGATAAAAAAAGTACTCTCCGCGTGCAGGCGGAGAGTACCGGTATTTTTAGTCCGAAAAACGGAGTATCAGTCTACCAGAATGGTTACATGGTTATCGAGCGCCTTCACCACACCGGAGGATACTTCCAATACGAGGTCTCCTTTCTCATCCGGGGACAGGCCTTCCTGCATTTTCGCATCCGCAAATCCGGAAGAAGCGTGTATCACTACCTCCCCTTTGCCCAGCGTGGATACGATAGGGGCGTGCATGTTGAGGATCTCGAATCCTCCGCTTTCCCCCGGGAGGATCACGGAATCCGCTTTTCCGGCGAACACATCGCCTTCGGGGCTTATCACTTTTACCTCCATAGCCGGCGTTAGTTTTCGGAAACCTCCTTGAGCATCTTTTCGCCTTTTTCGGCGGCCTGTTCGATCGTTCCTACGTAGCTGAACGCTGCTTCCGGGTATTTGTCCATCGAACCGTCTATAATGCTGTTGAAGCCTTTGATCGTGTCTTTGATGTCCACATACACACCGGGGCGGCCGGTGAACTGTTCGGCCACGAAGAACGGCTGTGACATGAAGCGCATCACGCGGCGGGCGCGCTGTACCACCATTTTGTCCTCTTCCGAAAGTTCGTCCATGCCGAGGATGGCGATGATATCCTGGAGGGAGGCGTTTTTCTGGAGGATTTCCTTGACGCGCTGGGCCGTTTCGTAATGTTCTTTGCCTACCACGGTCGGGTCGAGGATGCGCGAGGTCGAATCCAGCGGATCGACGGCCGGGTAGATACCCATTTCCGCGATCTTACGGGAAAGCACCGTTTTGGCATCCAAAAAGTTGAAGGTGGTGGCCGGGGCCGGGTCGGTCAGGTCGTCGGCCGGCACATACACAGCCTGCACCGAAGTGATGGAACCATGTTTGGTGGAGGCGATACGCTCTTCCAGGGCACCCATTTCCGAGGCCAGGGTAGGCTGGTAACCTACGGCCGAGGGCATACGGCCCAACAGGGTCGATACCTCCGATCCGGCCTGGGAGAAACGGAATATATTGTCGATGAAGAACAGGATGTCGCGGCCTTTGCCGTGGTCCTGGTCTTTGTCGCCGTCGCGGAAATACTCGGCCAGCGTCACACCCGAAAGGGCTACGCGGGCACGGGCGCCCGGAGGTTCGTTCATCTGTCCGAATACGAAAGCCAGCTTGGATTCTTCCAGGGCTTTGCGGTCGACTTTCGAAAGGTCCCAAGACCCTTCTTCCATCGATTTTTTGAATTCTTCGCCGTAGTTGATAATGCCGGACTCGATCATTTCCCGCAACAGGTCGTTCCCTTCGCGGGTACGTTCTCCTACCCCGGCGAAGACCGACAATCCTCCGTGCTGTTTGGCGATATTGTTGATCAGTTCCTGGATGAGCACCGTTTTTCCCACACCCGCACCGCCGAACAGACCGATCTTACCGCCGCGTACGTACGGGCAGATCAGGTCGATCACCTTGATTCCGGTAAACAGGACTTCCGAGGAGGTGGAAAGTTCTTCGAATTTCGGGGCCGGGCGGTGTATAGGCAGTCCGTCCTTTTTGGGGAGTTCGCCCAGTCCGTCGATCGCGTCGCCCGCTACGTTGAACAGGCGCCCGCGGATCTCTTTTCCGATCGGCATTTTGATCGGCGCACCGGTAGCCGTTACGTCCATCCCCCGGTACAGCCCGTCGGTGATGTCCATGGCGATACACCGCACGGTGTCTTCGCCGATCTCCTGCTGTACTTCCAATACGATGGTGCCCTCCGTATCGGAGCCTACTTCCAACGCATCGTATATTTTCGGGAAATCCTCCGCCTGGGGAGGGAACTGTACGTCCACTACGGGGCCTACTATCTTGATGATCTTACCTTTTGTTTTTTCTGCCGTTGTTGCCATCGGATATATCTTAGGTTATAGTCTTAGCAAAATTAGGCAAATTTTTTAACACCGGGAACCCTATAGCGGCCTATATCGCATTTTTAACTATCCCTTTTTTCGCCAAAGCGGTTCCGAAAGGATGCAGGGAGCCTTCAAAGTTTTTTCGTACATTTGCAGACGTAAAAAACCGTTTTCGAGATATTTAAAGACAAAGAACCATGTTATCGGCCAACAATATCGCCATTTATTTTTCAGGAACCCCGCTCTTTACCGGGGTGAGTTTTCGGATCGACAAGGGAGACCGTATAGGCTTGGCCGGAAAAAACGGCGCAGGTAAGACGACCCTGCTCAAAATGCTCGCCGGCGATCTGCGTCCGGACGAGGGCGACCTGTCGTACGACGGGAACATCAAAGTAGGTATCCTGCGGCAGGATATCGATTTTGTCGACCGGCACACCCTGATGGGCGAGATAGAGAGTTCGTTCGCCGAAATAAAAGCCATCGAAAAACGGCTCGACGAAGTGAACCACCAACTGGCCTCCCGGACAGACTACCAGAGCGACGGGTACATGAAACTCATCGAAGAGCTCAATGACCTTACCCATAAGTACGACCTGGCAGGAGGATACACCTATGCCGGGGAGATCGAACGCATTCTGCTCGGGCTGGGATTCGAGCGGTCGGATTTCGAGAAGGATACCCGGCTGTTCTCCGGCGGGTGGCGTATGCGTATCGAACTGGCCAAACTGCTGCTCCAGAAGAACGATATTTTGCTCTTGGACGAGCCGACCAACCATCTGGACATCGAGTCCATCATCTGGCTGGAGGACTTTTTGAACAAGTTCGCCGGAGGCGTGGTGCTGGTGAGCCACGACCGCACGTTCCTGGACAATATCACCAACCGGACCATCGAAATATCCGCCGGGCGCATTTACGACTACAAACAGCCTTATTCCAAATACCTCGAGCTCCGCGCCGAGATCCGCGAAAAGCAGATCGCGACCCGCAAGAACCAGGAAAAGGAGATCAAACAGACCGAACAGCTCATCGAAAAATTCCGTTACAAAGCTACCAAGGCGGCTTTTGCCCAGAGTTTGATGAAGCGTCTGGAAAAGAAAGAGCTCGTCGAGGTCGATACCGACGACGTGGCGGCTATGCACCTGAAATTCCAGGTGGACAGCCCCACAGGCAAGACGGTTTACCGGGCCGAGGACGTACAGAAGACTTTCCACGATGCCACCCGCACCATCGAGCGGGAGAACGGGGAAGTCGAAGTGGAGTACACCCCCAAACAGGTGCTCAAGGGGATCGATTTCCAGGCGCACCGGGGCGACAAGATCGCCTTTGTGGGGAAGAATGGGCAAGGTAAGACCACTTTCGTGCGCTGTTTGCTGGGGCAGATCGATTACGAAGGGACGATCGAGATAGGCCACAATGTGCATGTGGGGTACTATGCGCAGAACCAGAAAGAGACGCTCGACATGGAGAAAACCCTCATCCAGACCATCGAGGACGAGGCGACCGAAGCGATGCGTCCGAAGTCACGCGACCTGTTGGGCAGTTTCCTGTTTTCCGGCGATGCCATCGAGAAAAAGGTAAAAGTGCTCTCCGGCGGTGAGCGCGGCCGTCTGGCGCTGTGCAAAATGCTGGTGCGTCCGTTCAACGTGCTGATCATGGACGAACCGACCAACCACTTGGACATCCGTTCGAAAGCCATCCTCAAACAGGCGCTCGAATCCTTCGACGGGACGCTCATCCTGGTGTCCCACGACCGCGATTTCCTTTCGGGGCTCACGAACAAGACTTACGAATTCCGCGACGGGCATATCAAAGAATACCTGGGCGACATCGGCTTTTACCTTTCCCAACGGAGGGTGGATTCGTTCCGCGACATGGAGCTCAGCGAATCGAAATCCGTCAAGGAACAGCCTGCGGCTAAAGAACCTCAGAAACCGGCCGCACAGGACGAGAAAGACCAGTCCTGGGCCGACAAGAAAGAAGCGGAGAAGAACCTGCGCCGAGTGCAGAACGCCGTGAAAAAAGAGGAGCAGGAGATCGAGCGTTTCGAAAAGGAGATCGCCGCGATGGACAAGGATTTCGCCTCTCCCGGATATGTGCCCTCCCAGGACGATTTTGAAAAATACAAGCACCTCAAGCAATCCCTCGAAGACCATATGGCCCGCTGGGAAAAGGCGCAGGAGGAGCTCGACGGCCTGCAAAACACCTGAAAAATGACATTGTTCCCGGGATGCAGTCTTTTGCCCCGGGAATTTTTTTCCTCACGGGGATGCCTTGGGATTTTCCTCCGATCTTTTTTTGTCCCGGATGTAAAAATACGTACCTTGCATAGAGTAACGTACTAAAACACTCATGCAATGAAAAAAGTAGCTTTAGGTATCGACATAGGCGGAACGAACACCAAGTACGGCTTTGTGGACAAAGAAGGGAAGATCTACTGCGAATCTTCCATCCCTACGGTTCTCAAAAGCGAGAACAACGAAGAAGGTTTCGAACAATACATAGAACGGCTCTGCGGGGAGATCCGGAAATCTCAGGCAAACTGCGGAAAAGACCTCGAACTGATCGGCGCCGGTATCGGCGCGCCGGACGGCAATTTCTTCAGCGGCGCCATCGAATTTGCGGTGAACCTGCCGTGGAAAGGGGTGCTCCGCGTGGCGGCCCTCATCCAACAGAACCTGGGCGTACCGGCCATCCTCACCAACGACGCCAATGCGGCGGCGATGGGGGAGATGCTCTTCGGCACGGCCAAAGGACTGAAGGATTTTATCGTCATCACCCTGGGTACAGGCGTAGGCAGCGGGATCGTTGTCGATGGAAAACTGGTATATGGGCATGACGGCTTTGCCGGGGAGCTCGGTCATGTCATCATCAAGGAAGGCGGGCGTGTGTGTGGCTGTGGCCGCCGGGGATGCCTGGAGGCCTACTGCTCGGCCAACGGTATCCGCCGTACGGTGATGGACCTGCTGGCCGACGAAATGATCGACAGTGTGCTGCGCGGTATCCCGTACGACGAGCTGACCTCCGCCAAGATATACGAAGCAGCCGAAGAAGGAGATGTGATCGCCCGCGAGGCTTTCCGTCGCACGGCCAAGACGCTCGGTAAGGCGCTGGCCAATTTCGTGACGTTCTCCTCGCCCAAAGCCTTTATCCTGTTCGGGGGTGTGGCGCGGGCCGGGGAAATCCTCCGCAAAGCGACCGAAGAGGCGATGGAAGAATCCATGCTCCACATCTACAAGAACAAAGTGGATGTGCTGCTGTCCAATCTGGAAGGCAATGTGGCGATTCTGGGTTCGGCGGCATTGGCTTGGGATGGTTATAAAGAGAAAAAAGAGGCCTGACCGGGGCCCTGCGTTTTTTTCCCCAGCGTAAAATTTATATATTTGCTCGCTCCGCCGTCTTCGCGGGGCGGGCAATTTTATTTTACCGTAATCAAATAAATCAGGGAATAAACCATGAAAAAAGTAACACTGGGTATCGACATAGGCGGAACGAACACCAAGTACGGCTTTGTAGACAAGGAAGGAAAGATTTACTGCGAATCGTCTATTTCGACTACCACTCCGGGAGAGAATTTCGAGAATTATCTCGACAATTTGTATTCAGAAGTAATGACTTCGCTCAAAAATTGCCCGGAGCAGCTCGAACTGATCGGGATCGGTGTCGGCGCCCCCAACGGAAACTATTTCAACGGCTGTATCGAGTTTGCCGTGAACCTCCCCTGGAAAGGCATCACCCGCATCGTGGCCCTGATGGAAGAAAAATTCGGTATCCCGGCGGTGCTGACCAACGACGCCAATGCGGCGGCGATGGGCGAGATGCTCTTCGGTACGGCCAAAGGAATGAGGGATTTTATCGTCATCACCCTGGGCACGGGCGTGGGCAGCGGTATCGTGATCGGAGGTAATATGGTATATGGGCACGACGGCTTTGCCGGGGAGCTCGGCCATGTCATCATCAAGGAAGGCGGACGCGAATGCGGCTGCGGGCGTCACGGCTGCCTGGAGACGTATTGCTCGGCCAACGGTATCCGCCGCACGGTATTCGAGATGCTGTCCTACCGCACCAACCCGAGCGTACTGCGCGACGTATCTTTCGAAGACCTCTCGTCGGCCCGTATCTACGAGGCGGCGATGGAGGGCGACCATCTGGCCCGCGAAGCGTTCCGTTATACCGGACGGGTGCTGGGCCGCGCACTGGCCGATTTTGTGACATTCTCCTCCCCGGAGGCCATCATCCTGTTCGGCGGGTTGGCCAAAGCGGGCGAACTGATCCGCAAACCCACCGAGGAAGCGATGGAAGAATCGATGCTCCACTGTTTCAAAAACAAGGTGAAAGTCCTGCTGTCCAGCCTCGACGAAGGCAATGTGGCGATCCTCGGATCGGCCGCCCTGTCCTGGAACGAGCTGGAAAAAAACAAGAAGAAGGCCTGAGTTTTTTATTTAAAAAAACTTCCTATATTTGCCGCGCTGTGCGGTGAGTGCAGCGCGGCGCCTGCGGGCGTGGTGAAATTGGTAGACACGCCAGACTTAGGATCTGGTGCTTTACGGCTTGAAGGTTCGAGTCCTTTCGCCCGCACTGAGAGCGACAAATTGAAGATTTCTTCTTTTTGTCGCTTTTATTTTTTCAGATTTTTCAATCCGAATAGCGGCCTTATAATTTTATAGCGCCTTATACCGTATTCATAAAGTACCCATGTTATTATAAATGTCAATAAGACCATGGCCGGAAATTTGATAAAAAAGGAGGCGTCCCAGTCTTTCATATAGTAGCCTAATATCACGATGACGGTTTGGTGCAATATATAAAACGGATATACCGCTTCGTTGGCATATGATAGGTATTTGCCGGATTTATTGAGATACTGCGCCGCCATACCGAACACACATAGTATCCATATCCATGTATTGAGGGTTTGAATGATATCATTGGCCAGGTCGAAAAGGGCTGACCTTTGAAAACCTCCGAACCATAAATAAATCAGTATGGAATAGGCGGCTGTTCCAAGCACTAAAAAAGTCAGTCTGTACTTTTTTACGGTGTTCCAGAATGCTTCCCCGGTTGAAACTAACAGGTAGCCGAGCACAAAAAATGTAGAATAGTTTAGCAGATTGAACCAATCGCCTGCTAAAGCATTTGTGGCAGGAAAACTTCCTGACAAAAGCATCCTCCATAATAAAAGCGGCAAGGCTAAGAACAGAATGCCCCAAAAAGAACCTATAATTTTTTTGATCTTCAAATAAAAAGCCGATTCTTTATTTTTCCTTAGCTTAAGGAATAAGGGAAGGCATACTAAAGAAAATATCAGCAGGTAAAGAATAAACCACAAATGGTGCCATGAAAAATTCCCTTCGGGATAAATCCCGTTGAAAAACTGAACGGGCCAGAAATTGAAATAGCCCCCATAGTCGACTCCCTGGCTAATCCGCTCAATATAAACCTGTGGAGGAACGATAAACACAACTCCGATAATGAAAGGCAGCAGCAGTCTTCTCAATCTTTCTCCTACGTATTGTTTGCCGCTCCTTTTACCCAGAGCAAAATAAGTCCCCATTCCTGAAACAACAAATAAAAGGGGAAGTCTCCACTGATTAATAAAAATCATGGGGAAAACAATATCCCTATAGGTTACATTATTTTTTATATGCCAATTTCCCGGTTCGAAAAATACAGCTACATGATATATAATGAGGATACCGAAGGCAATCACCCGAATATAATCTATATCATACCGGCGGTCGTTCAATATTCTGTTCCTGAATTTATTGATAAATAAAAAATCATATAAAAGGGTGTTTTTCGGAATTAAGACCGTTTGTATTAATGGTTTAAATATACAATTTATAATGGGGCGTATAATATTTCAATTTGTAAATAAGCAAAAAAAGAATCAAAAAACAGGTTTGATAATCTGATATCTTATCGCGCAATCTGAAAAATCCCGGCCGTTTGGCCGGATTTTTGTTTGGGGGCATAGCATATCTACCGGAGGAACCAGATATCCGGATGTGCCAGATGATAGCCCCACCAGAGTAGTATCGCAGCCAGGAGAAGTAAATACCCCCAATATATAGTCCCTTTCCGGGCTTTGCCGATGAAGCGTCCCAGAAAAAATACGGCGAATATCGGGGCCCCGATGTACAGGTAGGGGTAGTAATAATCGGCCCCCAGTTCCTCTCCCACTATGGAAGCACAGCCGGTGTAAACAAGTGCTAACACCGTTATCCAGGTGTCGAGAAGGTTTTTTATGGAAAAATAGTGTTCCATATTCTAAAGTGCTAGAACCAACCATAGTAACTTCCCTGGCGGGAAATCACCCAGATGATGATTAGCAGCGGGAACAGAATTTCCGCCCAGCACAGTTCCCGACATTTTTTCAGACGATAGAAAAAGCGCCAGAGGATTAGTCCTGCGAAGACGCCCCCTATGTAGACATATGCCAGGTAATAATTGCTGCCGACTATCCAGCGGTCAGTCCATGTATAAACGATTGCGACGGCGATCATCGTTATATATAGAGGGCTGTCATTGTTCTGATGGGTGTATCTATCCATGATTATTTTTGTTGACTTTCCATACAAGCTTTGTATACAGCGTTTGCATTGTCCATGCACGTATCGTAAGAATCCACTGCCGAAACAAAACATACTGCGCTAAGAGCGGCCAACAATCCCCCGCTGGCAATTACTCCCGCTCCAGAAACCCCCGCATTTAGCACAAAAGTTCCGGTACATTTGGTTTTGTCCCAATTTAATTGTTCCCTACAAGGATTCCCTCTTTCTCTTGTGTGGATGTTTTCTTTATTTATGGCATCTTGTGCAACACACATCATTATCAAGGATATTTTTTCAGCCAACAATAATTTATTATCTTCAATAATTTCATTTTGTGTCCATTCAAATTTTCCGGATTCTGCAAACCGGAGGATGATTTCTGCATATCGTGAAGTGCCATTATCTTTTGCATACTCTGCTAGTGCGTAAGCATTAGACGCAACCATCATCAAGGAATCTTTGTTAAGCTTGACATGGTAATATCCGGCTTTTTCTGCTTGTTCAATAACATTATATTTTTTAGAAAATGAGATAATCCGATCTTCTATAGATTGAATATCGATACGATACCCGCCATGAGAACGGGTTGCGGGTACTTTGGAAAGGGCCGCTTGTAATAATGGGACAGATGTGTCGTACAATCCCGACAATTCCTGTGAAACGGACTGTGATTGCCAAGCATCCTGTGTGACGGATTTTTCGCTGCAGGAAAGCAACAGTGCAGTTGCGGCAATTCCCATTACGGCCAACAATGTAATGATTTTTGTTTTCATAACCTTAAAAATTTGAAGTTAATAGCAGAATATTCGTACAGACAAAAGGCGCTGTCGTTTGCTTTCAAAAATACTAAAAATATGCAAGTAAAGAAAAAGACTACAAATAAATTTTAGACTTTAACAGGGGGTGAGGGATTGGCATCCGTGTGTTTAGGATACAAAAAACCCTTGCACGACTGTGCAAGGGTCTCGTTTTGTTGCTTTATTCCGGAAAGAATTCGGCTCTCCCGGAATAGAAACCGGAACCTACTTCAGAGGCTCCAGTCCGAGTTTTTTCTCCCATTCGGAGAGGGTGAGTTTCTGCAGGTCGGAAGCCTTCATGCCTGCCGGTATGGCATCCTGTGCCAGATAGACATAAGGTGCGCAGGTCAGGGCGCACCCTACCTGGTTCGGCTTTACGAACGTGTACTTGTAGCCCACGTAGATACGCTCGTATTCTACGCTCTGGTCCTGCCCGCAAAGGGCGATGCTGTTGCTCACCTGTCTCTTATACACATCTCCGAGCCCACGAGACTCGACGTCATCTCGTA
>CALJDR010000065.1 GCA_938023515.1 uncultured Flavobacteriales bacterium | reverse complement strand
GTCTTGAAAACCGTTGAGCTGCAAGGCTCCGGGGGTTCGAATCCCTCTCTCTCCGCCAAGCTGATAAGCAAAATCAAGAAAACCCCTGTAAATTAGACGTTTACGGGGTTTTTGTTTCTCAGAGGTTGCATTAACACCATTTTTGAGGCCAAAACTAAGTAAGCGATGGCATGTTTAATGCTCTTAATAGGGATATAAGTAAGTGAAGAACAATTGTGAGGGACGGGAATAAAATACCGTTTGGGGCATAAAATCTCCATAGAAACCTTATAGTCAAGATAATTTTGCGGACCATATCCGCAATGGCAAAACATTTGCTATCTTTGCCTGGTAAACAATGCGAGTTCATTCTGATCTTTATCTTCTTTGCATTTCTCGGGCCTATCCCCGCCCGGTTCTTTCATCGTTGAAATCGACCTTTATAAGCTTTCTTTGTTTTGACGAATAAATGTCCGAATAGATTCGTGGCAGGCAGGATTGAATGTAGTTTACGTCAAAGATCGACGATTTTACGGGCTGAGATTATTTTATAGCAAACATGAAAGTATCTTGGATACACTTTTGAAGGCGATAGCGCTTATTTGCTGATAAAATACGGAGCGTAAAAGAAGTGGTTGGAAATCGGAAACCGGCTTCTTCCTTTTCAGGGCTGTGTTATGAACAACAATGGGCATCCTAATATTAAAAGTAATTGAATGGCAGAAACATTTAGAAAAAAAGAGAACGAAAAGAGAAAACAGGCTAAACGCCTCGAAAAACAGAAACGCAAAGAAGAACGCAAAGCGGAAGGTCCCCGATCGTTGGACGACATGATTGCTTATGTAGATGAAAACGGCAATATACTGGGTGTTCCGCCGGATCAGCAACAGAAAGAAGAGATTAAGTTGGAGGATATCGTTATTTCGACTCCCAAAAGGATAGATGTCGACCCCGAGCCGCTCAAAGGTCGGGTGGAATATTTCGACGAGAGAAAAGGATACGGCTTTATTAAGGAGTCGGAAACTTCGGAAAAATATTTCTTTCATGTTTCCAGCGCCCCACAAGATATTGCGGAAGGCAAAACCGTTTCTTTTGAAACGGAACGCGGCCCCCGGGGCATGAGTGCCGTGGGAATCACCATCATAAAATAAAAAATAGATTTAATTTACATAAAAACAAAAAAAATGAACATTTACATTTCAAACCTCAATTTTGCTACAAAGAACGACAGCTTACAGGATTTATTCGCTCAATATGGAGAAGTATCTTCGGCTAATATTATTACGGATCGTGAAACCGGCCGTTCGCGCGGGTTCGGTTTTGTAGAAATGCCCAACGATTCGGAAGGCCAGCAGGCGATTGATTCGTTGAACGATACGGAATTCGAAGGCAAAACCATCACGGTAAACGTAGCTCGCCCAAAGACGGAAAGAAGCGGAAGCTTTGGCCGGGGCAATAGCCGCGGCGGGGGCTACCGCAGCAATCGGTATTAAACCAAAGCAAGCACAAAAAGGGGAGGCATTAGCCTCCCCTTTTTGGTGAAGAAAAGGCCGAAAGATAATTTGTTTCGCGTTCTGTCTTTTCTGTTCGGAAAGACAGTATTAAATTTGTTTTTGATAAGAATAAGTTTTTAAGCGAAACATGCAAAATGACAACCATTAAGCCTGTTCTCAATGGCCGACCTTGCAAGGACGGGCGTTATACTTTGATCATACAAATTATCCACCGACGCAAGAGAGGTGTGATATTTACCCCGCATCATATCTTGAGGGAAGAATTTGACCCCCAAAAAAAGATTGTTATCGCCCTCCAAAAAACGCGGTACAATAAGGATCGGGTACGCGGCATCAATGAAGATATTGCAGCCCGAATCCGGGATTTAAGAAGTATAGTCGGGCAGTGGGAAAATACGGGCCGTCAGTTTACTCCGAAAGACATCACTTCATCTTATCATAAACGGAGCGATAACCGTAATGTCGATACTTATGTTCAGAATTTGTGTGAAGAATTGGGGCAGGAGGGCCGGCATGGGACTGCGGGAAATTACCGTTCGGCCCTTTCGGTGTTTCGGAAGTTTGCAGGAACCGATCAATACCGGTTCGATGAATTGACATCAATCCGATTGGCCGAATTTGAAAAATATTTGAAATGTATACCTGTGCAGCGCAATACGATCACTTTTTATATGCGGGTTTTGCGTTCTGTCTACAATAAGGCCCTTCGCGCGGGATTGGTAAATCAAAAAGAAAATCCCTTTGAGAATGTTTCATTTCGTATGGATAAGACCCGAAAACTAGCCGTCGGGGCCGAGGTTTTAAAAAAAGTGGCCGAGGTGGATTTTTGCGGGCACGGCCATTTGGCGGAAGCCCGCGATTTGTTCATGTTCAGTTTTTATACACGGGGGATGTCGTTCGTGGATATGGCTTACTTGCAAAGGGATGCTATATGTGATGGGGTTATTCACTACAAACGGCGGAAAACCGGCCAACTTTTTACCGTACGAATAATTCCTGCTTTGAAGCCGATAATCGATCGTTATTCTCATTGCGCGCCTTGGATGCTTCCTGTAATGGGAGGGAGCTGCCTTTCATGGGCAGAAGCCGATTTTCACTTGTCGCCACATGAAAATCCCGGGCGTTTGCATAAAAGGTACAAACAGGCTCTTTCCCGGTATTTGTTTCATTTGGGGGAGGTCTCGGAAATGCTTAAAACCGGAAAAAAACTCACGTTCAACGTGGCGCGCCATTCCTGGGCTTCCCTGGCCCGTACCCGGGGAATCCCAGTTTCCATTATCAGTGAAGGATTAGGGCATACATCCGAAAAAACGACCGGTATTTATCTCGATGAGCTGGATGCCCGGGAATTAGATCGGGCCAATGAGCTGGTAACCAGATTATGAACAGGTATGCAAAGAGTGGTGTTTTTTGGGTTTATTTTATCGGAATTTAAAACCAAAATTGAGTATTTTTGGCGCCAGGAACCGGATTCTTTTCCAAAAAGAATTTATGCATGGTTCGTGTATACCAGTGAGGGTCTTCCCTCCTGTCATTGGTGCAAAAATAGAGATTATTTTTTTCGAGGGATTTTTCCGACTATGCGTTTTTGATTGTATTTTTTATCATTCTGATCATTCCTTATTTTTTTTCGGCAAATTTACCCCTTCCAGTGCCAAGCGGGACATTACTTGCTTAGGAGCTCCCCCAAAATTAGCTTTAAAAAAACGGGTCAGGACAGATTGGTTTGGAAAGCAAAAAGTAGTCATAATATCCTTGATATCGGTCATCCCATACCGGATTGCGTATTCTATTTCACCTGCCTTGCGCTTCACCATCCAGGACGAGACGGAACAATGGAAAACTTTAGTGAATTTGAGCGTAAAAGCACTTTTACTCATGTGAGCCATTCGGGAAAGATCTTCTACTCCTCGTGCTCTTGTATAATTTGAAAGCACGAATGCTTTGAAGTCGTCTTTGGGACGTATGATCGACCGGAAAAAGCTTATCAATTGCGGTAATTCGTAACAAGTCCGCATTTTCATAAACAGCTCAATGAGCATCAATGCATGGTAACAGGGGTTTTCCAGCAATTGAGAGGATTGGAAAATATTTGCCAAATGGCTCCCGACCAAAGGCTCGATCTTTAAAATGGGAACACCGCTGCTCATCGATCGAAAATCGGATTCTGTAGCCATACTGCTTAGGCAATCATGCCCACATAATACCATTCGCCGGACAAAATCCAAACGGATTACACGAGCAAAATCGACTGCTTGAAGAGATTTAGCTCCCGTCTTTTCATAGAAATAACATTCTCCTGCTTGAAGTAGCTTATTGTCTCCATTTTGCATATGGATTTTCAAAGATCCTTCTATCAGAAAAAAAATATGGGACCCTTCCGTGTCCAAACCGGGAGTGGATTCTCCAACTGCCATCCGGAATTCCTGGAAACGAACCAGATTATCCGGTTTGCTCATCCCGCATTGGTCACAATTGACCGGGCATATCCCGGGAAAATAACCCGGATATCCTATCTTAAGAACAGTTTGCTTCATCATAATCTCCCAAATAATAAGTTTATGATATTGTTTATCAAGATATTATTATGATTTGTTTACGCATAATGCCTCTTATTGCGTAGGAATAAGCGCTCTTTTTTATGAAATAAATTGTAATTGCCTGACTTTAATTGATATATATTTAGCTGTGTTTTTCAAATTCTTTTTGGAAAAGAATTTAAGACAACAAAGCCTGTTTCCAGCCAGGGACCGAGGAAAAGCTGGTTTCAGGGGGCGAGTAGATTTATAGAGAATAGAATTATGATCAATGACGGAAGAGGCCGCATGCTATGACAAAGGGATTTTAAGAGGCTTCTGACAAAAAACTCCCATTCTGGAAGACCTTCTTTCAATGCCGTTCCTTTCTTTTAGGGCGGCGGGTCGGTAAAACAATTCAAAAGACAAGTATTTCCAATGACGATCAAGAAAATAGCTCTGCTGTTGATATTGGCTTTTGTGGGTATGATACCTACTGTCTGGGGGCAACAGGTAACTGTAAAGACCAATGTGGTTTACGGCGCCTACACTTATACCCCGAATCTTGGGCTGGAATTCGGATTGGGGCATAAAAGTACACTCGATCTCGGCGCCGGGTACAATTTTTGGAAAAAAGACGGCACTGCAGACAATAACAAAAAGTTGGTACACTGGCTCGCCCAAGCCGAATATAGGTATTGGACCTGCCAGAAGTTCAATGGGCATTTTTTCGGAATACACGCGCTGGGTACTCAATACAATATTTCTCAGCACGAACTGCCCCTGCTTTTCGGGAAAGGGTCTAAAGACTACCGTTTCCAGGGATGGGGTGCCGGCGGGGGAATTTCGTACGGTTACCAGTGGATATTGGGAAAACGGTGGAATCTCGAAGCGAATATCGGTGTGGGTTATGTCTATTTGCAGTACGATAAATACGAATGCAAAAAGTGCGGGACAAAACTGGGCAGTGAGAACCGGAACTATTTCGGCCCGACCAAAGCCGGGATATCTCTGATATATATTATCAAATGAGCGGAAAGATGAAACGAAAGAAGACATACATCCTGTTTATCCTGTCGGCGTTGGTCGCTTTGCCGGCCTTTGCCCAGCAAAAAGAGTATTCCGGGCGAATCGGTATCACGCCGTTGGCCTTGGAGCAGCGTGGGGATTCTCTCCATGTGAAAATATTGTATGACATCAGCGGGGTGAATGTGGATTCGCGCCGTTCGATCAGTCTTATTCCGGTACTGGCCGCTGCCGACCGGCGAAAAGAATTGCCGGAAGTTACGGTCAAAGGCCGCAATAATTACAAAGCCTGGAAACGCGAGATAGCCCTGATGGGAAAACAGCAGCGTTCCCGGTACAAAGCTAATGGCCCTTATGCCGTGGTAAAAGGATACCCCTCCGGAGGCGATAAACAGATTGCATACGAGAAGACCATTTTTTACGAGCCTTGGATGGAATCGGCCGGACTGGATATGCGGGAATCTCTCTGCGGCTGCGGAGGGGCGCCCCGGGTGCTGGATATATTCCGGGTCGCCGATCGGGTTTCGCTCGAACAGAAAGAGCTGATACCTTATCTGGCCTATATACAACCGGTGTCGGAGGCTGTAAAGGAACGCGCGGCGGAGGCTGAATTGTTCCTGAATTTCCCGGTATCGGATATCCGAATCTACCCGGATTATATGTCCAATTCCGCCGAGTTGCAAAAGGCTACCGCCCTGATCGCCGAATTGAAGGACAATCCCGATCTACAGGTGCGTAAGATACATGTGGTCGGATACGCTTCCCCGGAGGGGACTTTGGCCAACAACCAAAGACTTTCCGAAGGCCGTGCTCGTGCCCTGGCCGATTACCTGATGCCATCGTTCGGTTATCCGGCATCGATCTACCACGTGGAGTTCGGCGGGGAGAACTGGGGCGATTTGGAGAAAATAGTGGAGACTTTGGATGTGCCTTGGAAAGCACAAGTACTGAATATTATCCGGAACGTTCCCAACGAGATCGACTACAAAACCAATACCAGCCGGAAAAAGCAGTTGATGGACCTGAAGAACGGAGAACCGTACCGGTATCTGTACAAGGAATTTTATCCGTCCCTGCGCAAGGCCGTTTGCCGGGTCGATTACCAGGTGCAGGCTTTCGACGTGAATAAAGCAAAAGAATTGATCGGGACGCGTCCGCAGGATTTGAGTCTCAACGAAATGTACCTGGTGGCCAACCAGTACAAGAGCGGTACTCCGCAATTCGTCGAAGTGTTCGAAACGGCAGTGAAAATGTTCCCGGACGACCCCGTAGCCAATCTCAACGCGGCCAACGCAGCGTTGGAGCGCCGGGATACGGTTTCTGCCGAAAAATACCTGGAACGGATAAAAGCGGCCGACCGGACACCCCAGTGGGATAATGCCATGGGTGTACTGGAGGCTCTGAAAGGCAATTATGATTCTGCTGCGAATTATCTGAAATCGGCTTCCCAGGCAGGGGTCGGCGCAGCGGCTGAAAACCTCCGGCAAATTGTCCGGTAAAAAGAAAGCTTGCACAATCTATGATAAAAAATTAAAAAACCGATAAGCATGAAAAGACTGATTTTGATGGCCTTTGCAGCCATGGCAATGTTCTCTTGCCAGAAAGAGAATTCAGGGCCCAATGCATCCGACAAGGCGTCGGTGGCCAACATCAAGATAAATGTCAACCGCGTGATCACCCGCGATATAGAAGGCGGGCATCCCGGCGCGGCCGACAATACCACAACGGTCAACCCCAAGATATTTGCCGTAACGGTGATCTCGTACAATGAATACGGCGCCGAGATTGGACGTACCGACCTGAGCACCGGCGAGATCAAAGATGCTCTCTTCGGAAATTACCGGGATAGCGACGGCAATGCGGGAAGCAATACCACAGCAAATGATGCTAAGGGTGTTTCGGTCGGACTGCCGGTAGGGGCCACCAAGGTGGATGTGATCCTCAACTGCCCGACTCCCGATCACAAAGCGGTGACCAATATCAATTATTTCAATTACCGCGACAATACGAACGGTTCGGGCGATGCTTATGCGAACGGGGATGACAATCTCGACCGGGTTTACCTGGTGACCGATAATTACGGTTCCGGGGTCGAATTGAAAGGGAACGAGACTCCCGGTACGACCAATCAGGATGTTCCGTCCTATACGGTCGCTTTCAAAGTACGTCCTTATATGGCGCGCATGGAAGTGTTCGGAGGCATTAATGTGGCCGATTATGCGGTCTGGATCGACTACTACAATAACCATTGGAGCACGATGAGCCTTACCGACTACCTGGCAGCCACGAAGGAACAGGAGTCCGATGCCGACGACAAGGGCAATTATAAATACGGCACCCGGGGTACGGGTACCCTGGAAGACGGCGGCAATGGCTTTGACAAGAACACCGTCTATATTTCCGAATACTATTGGCATAAGACCTCCGGCAGCGTGGGGGTCCCCCAACCGCGTACCGGCAAATATCCTGCCGGCAATACGTTCGATACGGAAGCCGATATAGACGATCCTTCCACTCCCGGCGAAGGTTGGGTGCCGAATCCCTATTACGATGCAGCCAAGCAGGTCAGATGGCTTCCCAACCGCTTCTATGCCGTCGATGTGGAGGAGATATTCATCAACAATATCAAAGTGCGCGATATCACGTACGATCCTTACCTGCACCCGTGGCCCGGCAGCCAGTCGGCCGTTTACTGGACCAACTGGTACAATGCGTTCCACACCGCAGGCTGGCATACGGCCGGCACTTCGGCCAGCAATACGTTCCTGTGCATGGGGAACATGTGGGACCGTATTGCCTCTTCCAAATCGGTACAGAGCATTGCTTTCCCGGCATTGAATGGGACCGATCATATGGACGTGATTACCGGCAAGGCGGAAGTGATCGCAGGGAAGTCCAAATTCTATTCCACTCAGCGCAACCTGGGTGTCGAGGATGCAAAGGCAGCTGCTTACCAGATCTATCCCCAGGCCAAGAAATCGGCTACCGGCGCCAACGATAAGGATAAACTGATGACCGAGATGCCCCATATCGTCCTCAAGGTGAAAGCTTACGACAATGCTACCGATTACGCGGCCGGCAAATACGTAGCCTCCAAGGAATTCATTACCGTTAAGCTGTTCTCCCAGGAACAGGAAGGCAAAGGCAGCTACCTCACCACCTTCGAGAAAGGGAATATCTACCGTTTCAACCTGAACGATTTGCTTTATTCGTTCATCGGCAACGTACCGGTTCCGGGAGGGAGACACCCCGGAGACGTACAGCCTACCGACCCGGTAGACCCGGATCCCGAAATGCCGGGCGCCGAATTGATCGTAAAAGTTCAGGTATTGCCTTGGACGGTCCAGAATATGTATCCGGTCATTTAATGACCGAAACGTCCGTCCCAGGGAGATCCTGGGGCGGATGCCTAATGCCGGCCTGGGGGAAAGGATCTGTGGAAAAGAACGGCCGGTTTTTAATGAGTTCGATTTGCGGAGGATGATAGTGTCTGACGCATTAATTACAGCATTCAGGCTATGTTCAGAAAGAGTTTTTTCGCCCTTCTGTCGTTCGGGGCATTGCTGGCCCTGCAGGGTTGCATAAAGGAGGATGTCGCGGATTGCCCGGGGGTGTTCCAAGGCGTAGTGTTGAAATACCGCTTCGACCTCAATATGGACTACGCCGACCGGCTGGGAGACCGGGTAGCGTATCTTCAGGCCTATATTTTTGACGCGAACGGCGTGCTTTTCGACACGTTGAAGCCTCCTGCCAAAACAGAAATAGCCAACGGTTACCAGCGGCAGGTCGACCTCGCCCCGGGCACGTATACCGTCCTCACCTGGGCGGGTGACGAAGAGGTCCTCAAAACGTTCTGCATCGCCCATGAGAACGACATTACCAACGAAGAATCGTGCGGGGCTGTCATCGGGCAGACCCGGCTGGAAGACCTGCGGATGTTCCTGAAATATACCGGCGGACTGACCGACGACTCGGTGGCTTCTCCTTGTGCGTGCCCGTTCAACGACCTGTTCCATGGTTTGGTACGCAGCGTAACGGTAAAAGCAGGGGAATATACCGAAGTGCCCACGGCATTGGTCAAAAACACGAACGTCATCCGGATCATCGTATCCGGCCTTTCAAGCCTGACACCCGTCGGCCGTGCGGCGGAAGAAAGTGATTTCGACATCCGCATTTCCGGGCGCAACGGGCATTACAAATACGACAACCTGGTCGGGGAATTCGCTGCCCGGATGGAATATACGCCTTTCGGTTTTTCGGTCGAAGGGGATGCCTTTAAAGGGGAAGTAAAGACCATGCGCCTGATGTGCCCCCGGACGGACCCGTTCTCCAACGCTTTGCTGAGTCTCGATGTGGTCTATAAACCGTCCAACCTGGTGATATGCCAGGGATTGGATGTCGTAGGCACTATCCTGCAGGCAAAGATTCCGGCCCGGGATTCCGAGGGCCATATTATTACCGACAACGACGGAGACCCTGTTATGGAACTGCCCACATTGGAATACCTCGACCGGCAGGATCATTTCGACATTGAATTCAAGGCCGAAAAAACATCCGGAGGTCAATTGACTTTCACGGTCTATGTGGACGGATGGAAAGTGACGAACATTTACCCTGTTTCCTGAATTAAGGAAAGAAGTATATGAAAATGCACTGCGTTATACGAAAACGGTTTGCTGCGCTGGTGTTTTCCCCGCTGTTATTGCTGGCGGGTGGGTGCCAGAAAGAATCCGCCGGACTCGATCCGAATGGAGCGGACGGCGCTTTGGTGATCTCGGCAAAGGCTTCCGAGCCGGGTACGGATGCGGAGAATGCGATCCGTACGCTCCGCCTTTTTGTCTTTTCGACCGATGACGGCACGATGCTTTTAAACAAGATGTACAAGACGGCGGATGCCGCGGCAGATGTCCCGCAGGGTTCTTATACCTATTTTGTCAATCAGGGAGGGGCTTACCGCATTTCCGAGATGTTGCCCAAACAAAGTATAAACGTGATGCTCCTGGCCAACGAAACGGCGGCCATGGATGGCGACTACACGATGGACCAGGTGCGGGATTTCCAGCTTCGGTATTACAACCAGTATGGCAGCACCGATGTGATGGATGTAAAGATTACCGGTACGGATAATGGCGCGGACAATAGAGGGTATGTCCCGATGTTCACCGAAACCGGGGAACTTTCCCTGTTCCAATGGAACGCAGGGAACGGGCGGATTGTCGATATGCCGCTGAAAAGAAACCTGGCCAAAGTGACCCTGAAACTCGAAGCCGGGGCGATAAACGATCCGGCATTTCAGGTCGGCCGGGATAAGATCACAATAAAGAGCGCTTCGGTCGTGCGTATACCCCAGTTCAGTTATGTGGGAGATGTATCGCTGACTTACGCCGGACCGCTGGTCTCTTCGGCGACCAAAACCTTTTCCCAACCCATCGAAACGGACGGAACGACGACCGGACAGGCTACCGACCCGTTGACTTTTTACATTCCGGAATACGTTATCGCGCAGAATTATGTCGATAATGGGCAGTATACCTACATACAGGTCAATGCCGAATACTACTCCGCCGATACGGGCGAGACGATCAGCAGCGTGTACAAGATACCGCTGGGTAACGGCGTGAATAAGCTTTACGACGCCTCCGCCCCGTCCGACCTGAAAGACCTTACCCGGGAGGATTTCGTCGTGTCCCGCAATACTCTGTATAATGTGCAAGCCACGGTTTCTTCCAAAGGGACGCTGCAGGTGTTCCAGGTCGTGGTGGGCATAGAGCCCTGGACGGCCGGGGAGGATGTGAACGTGGATTCCGATACTCCGCTTCTCAACGTGTCGAACCTGGCGGCGGATATGTCCACTTCCAAAGTCCGGGTGTATTTCTGGACCAACCAGGCCAATCCTTATATCGAGGCCGCCGGTAAAAAGAACGCCACGGCAGATTTCGATGTGAATACCGTTTTCAGCGACCTTAGCGGAACAGCCGGTGCGAATACGGGCAATTTTCATATCTATGCCGCAGGGGAAGACAAACAATATCCTTATAACGGGTATATCGACCTCCGGTTTGCCGATGCGGCTACCTATAGCGGCGATTCCGATATATATACTCTCACGCTCAATGCAGGGGGGCTCCGCCGGAGTATCTCTGTGCAAGCCAATCCGGTGATGGGCACGATCATATTCGATGCCAACGGCGGGACGACTGCCGACGGTACGGGAGTCGTTGTCCATTCGGTGAAATACGGCGAGTTAGGCGGCAATGCGCTGGTCGGTTCGACACTCTCCGTGGCGGATCCGCAGGGACAATTCACTGCCCCGGCCGGGAAATCTTTCCTCTACTGGAGCTATTCCAAGACGGGTGTGCCTGCGGTGAACGCTCCTATCCCGGGGTCGTGCGAGGTGGTGCCTACCGGAACTACGACGACCGTTTATGCGATCTGGAACTGATCCTTTGACGACAAGCGGAGCATTTATGAAGAACATGGAAAAGAAAATAAAGCGATCGGTCCTTTTCCCCGGCGTCCTGGCCATCCTGGTCTTGCTGTGCGGATCGTGCATGAAAGAACCGTTCCGCCCCGAAGGGACGGACGGCGTCAACTTGCGGCTGAGTTTGGTCACCGCCGATGAAAAAGTGGTCGATACCCGCAGCGGGACGGACGATGCCATCAGTAATGTATATGTTTTGGTTTTCAACGGAAATACGGACGATGCCAAAATTATCGACTGGGCCGAGGGGACGACGCTGGGCGAGCATACGTATTATGCAGCCCTGAAGGATGCGACTACCTCCGGATATGTGTATATCCTGGCCAATGTCGCTACCAATATCGCCGGAGGGACCGATCTGAGCAAACTTTCCACTCTGGGCGAGGTCCGCTCGAAACTCATCGTGCAACTGCGCAGGGACGCCGGCGGAAATATCATCGAGGATCCCAATTATTCGCCGATGACTTCCCCTCTGTTGGATTATTCCGGTGCCAATGCCCTGAAAACGGCCGGGGAAGTGGCCGTCACCCTCAAACGCGCCACGGCGCGGGTTACGGTGGTAAACGGTACCGGCGACACAAAATTCTCCCTGCAAGGAGCCAATATGGGGAATGCCCCCTCCAAAGGGTATGTATTCGAGAATATAGGCAGTATTACCGATGCGGCCGACCTGGGGCATTATGCAGGGCTGGTTTCCGGTACGGCCTATTCGCTGGACAACATGATGCGCGGAATGTCTTCCGCCGATCCGTTGACTACCGAGCCCTTGTATGTATTCGAATCGCCCCAGGCGAACCAATCTTTTGTCATCGTCAAATGCACATACCGGGGTGTGACGGGTTACCACCGGCTCGACCTGTGGGACGGCAAGGATTTTCTGGACGTCAAACGGAACTATAAATACGTTATCACCGTCCGCAAAATAGCCACCGCAGGGTACGCTACTGCCCGGCAGGCGATGGACGGCAAGCCGACGAACCGCGATATCAACTACGATATTACGGTGACCGATCCTTTCTCGCACGATATCGTCACCAACGGCGAGCAGTACCTCGGGGTGTCCAACAGCAGCCTTGTCGTATACCGTACGGGCGCTCTTTCCAATGTTTTGGCCACAGTGCTCAATTATACCATTCCCACCGACATCGTCTGGAGCCCGGGATCGATCACGGCTGTGGGCGACGGATTGACCTTTTCGGGCGGAGCGAAATCGATGCCCCTTTCGGTGGCTTCGACTACCGATATGCAGGTGAACGTGAATTTCACCGAGAAATTTACGTCCGGATCCCTTGTGATACACATCGGCGATTTGAGTAAAGTGATACAGATCACCCGTCACCCCAACCTGGGTGCCGTCGCGGACGAAATGGTATTCCCCCATGCCGGTCTGGGCGACCGGAGCACGGGCGGGGATATAAAGAGCAGCATCCGTTTTTCCGGTACCTCGGGCGTCTATCCCCAGGTGGCTACCTCCGAAGACCTGTTCGACAACGAGGCATCGGATACCCTCTATGCGCATATTACGGCCAATATCGGGTATAAGGACAACGTTTCGGAACGCTCCGGCGAGTTTTATGTGACCAGCGCGCAGGACGAAGGCCGCACCAAAGTGACGTTCTACCAGGAAAAGATGGACGTCTATACCCAGTTGGTGCAGTTACGTCCTTATACATACGTAGGCGTTTACTACCGGGCCGACCAGACGGCCGAGCGCATCATCCGTATCAAACCCCTGAAGGTCGATCCTTCGGCCATCTGGTCGGCCGTGGTGGTGGTCGGGCAGGATTTCATCGAACTCGATACCCACGACAGCAAAGATCCGGGCATTCATTCGGCCTATCCTTACGGATACGACGAATCCGATCCGGACAATACGAGCAAATACGACAACGCCCAGTGGACCAGCGATGCCGACGTCGAGGCCAACTGCCAGTTTACCCGTGCCCAGAAAGGCAAATCGGTCGTTTCCGGCAAGGGGGACAAGATATTTTTCCGCGTGGGGCTGAAAAGCCAGCTGGCTACGGGTGCGGCGGCCCTGACGGCGCAGCCCCGGTACGGACTTATCGCCTTGATACACCAGCACGGCACCCACTTGATCTACGTCCGCCAGGGCGAATGCGAGGACTACCTGATGCGCCAGAGCGACCCGATCGACGAATTCAGCGTCAACCGGGGCCTGGCCGTCAAAATGCTGCCGTACAACATAACAGTGCCGCCCGACAAAATGAGCCTCAAACAATACGACGTCCCGGTGAACGGGGGCGCGCTGACCCAATATCCTTCGCAGGGCGGGTATATCTTCCAGGGGACTTCCCGGCGGGCGTATTACCCGGTAGGCAAAGCCAGCGACGCCGGCTGGAAAAATAATTCGAACATAAATACGGGAGGAACGGAAGTCTGCCCGCCGGGGTACCGCCGTCCCGCCGATGGGCCTACCGGTACTTCGGGCGAGGTGTTGAAATCGGAAATGCGCCAGTCTTTTTGGTTGAAGCCTAAGAACGGTAAAGCGCAGTCCAACTACGACAATATGTTGCGCGGTTATCTGGCGGACGGGTATTTCGACCGGCGTCCCATCCGCGTGCCCAATACGCAGGGGCATACCGACGAGGGGCAGGATGTGTATAGCCAGGAACCCGCTTTTACGATCGGATCGACCACTTACGGCCCGTTCACGGTACCCACCATGGTGGGGGAAGGGGCGGAAGTGGCCTTTGCCGGGATGTTGTTGTACAACCCTTATACGTACGCGTCCGTTTTTGTGCCGGGCACCGGCTCGCGTTTCGGCCAGTTTTCCTTCGGGGCCTTGGAAGAAGGGCGCCTGATCGGCACGGGGGCGCAGTCCAACCTGTGGACGAGTACTATTAGCGGCGGTAGTATGTGGTATCTGGCTACGGGGTATTATCTGAGTTCATCGGGTTCAGGCTCCTCGTTCGTGTTCGACAATTACCAGTCGATTCCGGGTATGGAGGGCTTCTCCGTCCGCTGTGTACGGGATATTTAAGTTTAGTTGTCCGGTCTGAAAAATGTCCGGTTAGTGTAGGATATTGATAGTTTTTTCCGGGGCCTTCGTGGCCCCGGATTTTTGGATAGGGACAACAGGGGGCTGTGCCCTGTTTATTTATAAAAGTTTGCCGCCCAGCAGCAGGGCCGCTACCGAGAAGTAGATGATCAGTCCGGTGACGTCCACCAGCGTGGCGACGAACGGGGCGGAGGCGGTGGCCGGGTCGAGCCCCATTTTTTTGAGGATCAGGGGGATCATCGATCCGGAAAGCGTACCCCACAGGACGATGAGTACCAGCGATACCGATACACTCAGTCCTACCCACGCCCAGTATTCTCCGTAATCGTACAGGCCCGTCTGCTGCCAGATAAGGATGCGGACAAAACCGATGGCTCCCAGGATAGCCCCGAGCAACAGCCCGGAGAAGATTTCCTTCCGCATGACGTACCACCAGTTGCTCAGTTTTAGTTCGTCCAGGGCGAGGGAACGGATGATAAGACTGGCCGCCTGCGAGCCGGAGTTACCCCCGCTGGAGATGATCAGCGGGACGAACAGGGCCAGCACCACCGCTTGGGCGATTTCTTCGTCAAAATGTCCCATCGCCGATGCGGTGAGCATTTCCCCCAGGAAAAGGATGACCAGCCAGCCGGCGCGTTTTTTCACCATCTCCAGCAGGGGCGTTTTCGTATAGGACAGGTCGAGTTCTTCGGTACCACCGAATTTCTGGATATCCTCCGTGTCGCGGGCGTTGATCTGGTCCAGGATGTCGTCGAAGGTGACGATGCCCACCAGCGTGCCGTTGTCCGAAACGATGGGCAGGGCGTCGCGGTCGTATTTGTTGAAGAATTCGAAAGAATCTTCGATGGAGGTCTGGGTCTTTATGGCGATAAAATTGCCGTCTGTCAGGTCGCGGATCAGGGTATCCTCATCGGCCAGCAGCAACTGCCCGATCCGAAGGTCGTCGATCAGTTTGTTGTCCTGGTCCACTACGTACACATAGTTCAGCGTCTCGGCCTTTTTTCCGTATTTTTTGATGTGGTCGTACACCTTGCGCACGTTCCACTGCGGCCTCACCTGGATATAAAGAGGGGTCATCAGGCGGGCGATGCTGTCGGGCTGGTAGCCGATCAGGTTCAGGGCCATTTCCTTCTGCTCCTTGTTCAGCAGGTTGATGCAGTGCTTGATCAGGTTGTCCGGGAAATCCGTAAACAGGGCGGTGCGGTCGTCCGGGTCGAGGTTGTTCAGGATCTCGGCCAGTTCCCGGTTGCCCAGGCTTTTGGCCAGGTCTTCCTGCACCGGCATTTCCAGGTAGGGGAATACTTCCGCTTTTTCCTTGCCGGGGAGCATCAGGAATGCGATATCTCGCTCCTTTTCGCTCAGCGAGGAGATTTCTTCCGCGATATCGGCCGGGTGTCTCGATACGATGTCTTCCATGGCGGACATTTTGTTTTGGGTTCCACTTTCCTTTGTCCTTATATCCCGCCCCGGCGGACGGATGAGGAGGCCGGATGCGAAAAGGGCATCCGGAAGGCGCGGTGCAAAGGTCGGGATTTTTTTCCGGAGGGCGGCTAAAAACCGTCCCGGATGGCAGGGATTAATTTTACCGACCGCTCGATACCGATCTGATCGATAAAATATTCGTCGTGCGAGACTACGAGCAGCGTCCCTCCGTATTCCCGTACCACCCGGGTGAGGATCTCGGTATTGCGGATGTCCAGGTTGTTGGTCGGCTCGTCCAGGATGAACATTTCGGGCGTGTCGGCCCGGACCATCAGACAGCACAGAGCGAGGCGCATTTTTTCCCCGCCGCTCAGTTGCCGGCACGGTTTGTCCCAGGTTTCTTTCCGGAACAGGAAGCGGTTGAGGATCGTTTTCAGTTCGTGTTCTTCCATTTCCCCGTTGAACACCCGTGCCTGTTCGAATACGGAAAGGTCGTCCCGTACGATCGAGTAATCCTGGTCAAGGTATATGTAGCTGAACCCGGCACGCTGTACGGTTCCTGAAGACGGGGCTAATTCCCCGGAAAGGATCTTCAGCAGGGATGTTTTCCCGCTGCCGTTGGCCCCTTCGACCCGGATGCGCTCGCCGCTGCGGATTTTAATGTCCAGAGGTTCGGCCCATAGAGGGTTATGTCCAAAACCCTGGTTGACGGCCTGCGTTTCCACGAGGGTTTTCCCTTTATGGGCATCCGGGGTATGGAAATCGACCTTTATGGCCCGGTCTTGCGGGAGTGAGCGGCGAATACCGCTTGCCTGTACTGCGAGAGATTCGATCTTTTGACTATGGATGTCCCGGAGTTTGGAGGCGCTTCTTTCGGCGCTGTTTTTCAGGGTGCCCATTGCCATTTTACCCAGCCCTTGCTTTTCGACTTGCTTTTTTCCCCGGACTTCGTGTTTTTCTTTCCGCCGGGCCGCTTCCCGGGCCATTTTTTGGGCCGCCCGGAGTTGCTTTTCCTTCTCGTCCAGATGGGATTGCAGGGCATCCGTTTCCCGGTCTTTCGCGTCTTTGTACGCCTGGTAATTTCCCGGATAAAAGGAAATGCCTCCGGGGCCTATCTCGTACATCGCCGACAACCGGTTTAGCAGGGTCCGGTCGTGGCTCACCGCCAGAATGGTAGCCGGTGAGTTTTCGAAAAGCCGATGGAGCTGTTCCCGGCTGGCGGTGTCCAAGTGATTGGTCGGTTCGTCCATCAGTACGATATCCGGGTTGTGCAGGGAGATCCCCGCCAGAAATACGCGGGTCTTCTCTCCGCCGCTGAGGGAGCCCATTAACCGGTCTGTGGGGATTGTTTCCAGGTCCCATTCCGAGAGGGCCGCGGCCATCCGTTCTTCGATGTTCCAGTCGTCCCCCAGGGTGGAAAAATGCGTCTCCGAGGTTTCCCCTGAAAGAATGGCATGCAGGGCCCGGATTTTTTGGGCCACACCCAAGGCCTGGGCGATGGTTTGGCCATCGTACTGCCCGAAATGCTGGGGTACCAAGTAGGGGGTTGTGCCGCAGTGTATCTCCCCTGAAAAAGGGGAGAGATTCCCGGCCAGCAGTTGCAGCAGGGTCGATTTTCCGCTGCCGTTATGCCCTATCAGGGCGGCCTTTTCCCCGGTTTGCAGCGAAAAGGAAATATCCCGGAACAAAGGCTCGCGGTCGGGGTGTATATAGCTGAGTTGTCGGATGAGAATTGCCATAGTCTCCAATGATTTAAAAAGTAAAACGAATGTGTGAGAATAAAAGGCCTCGGGGCCTTTAACAACAAGCAGGACCCGGGATCGGGCCTGTGCATAAGAGGGGAAAATTTAGATTCTCATCGGAGTAATGGTCGTATTTGCAGGCAAATATAGAAAAACTTTCCTGTCTGTGCAAAAACAGACGTTTTATCAAAAATTGAAACGGCCCTGCGGAAAGCGGGGCCGTTTCGCGGATAGGAAAATTTCCGTAATCCGTAGGGGAATCCCAAGCGGGTATTCCCAAGGCAATGAACAAGAAAATTTATTGCAAGGTGACACTTGCCCAAACCATGTTCCATCCGTCTACGGAGATGGAGATACCCATATAGGTGGACTGGTTGATATTGAATACGTAGGTGCTTCCCATGCTGATAGTGGCACTGGAGTCCGTGAATTTGAGCGCGTGTATCTCGGTGTTCTCGTACATGACCCGGATGATGATCTGGCGGTTGTCCGGATCGGCCGAGACAGGCGTGAGGCTTCCGAACGAGCCGAATGCGCCGGAGGTAGCGATCTTAGACGAGGAATTGTAGGTCATATCCAGCGCCAGGGGAACGGTGAGCGGGAGCGAGCCACGGGGGCGTTTTCCGATTTCCCCTTCGAAGAAATCGCAGGTACGGCCCTGGTTCTCGAACGAGATCCAGAATTTGGACGGATCCGGGGAGCTGACGCTCGGTACCGTGATCTGGTCTACCCGGTGCAGGTTGACCGTCACCCTGGCCGAAGCGACATACTGGTTCATCTGGGTGGGATTGCTTACAGCCGCGCCTTTGGGAAACTCCTTTTTCTGCCACCACATATTGGGAACGTAGCTGGCCAATGGCATATACCAGCCTGTGCGGGTGGGATCAGGTTTGAGGGTAGCCTCCACATCGTACAGGTCGCGAGGGCCGGTGCCGGAAGGGTTGTGGTCTTCCCAGGTGACATTAGGATCATCTGCCCAGGTGACCATCGTCCAGCCCCGGGTCTGGTTTTCCCGGCCCGTATTGTGGATGCCGCTCACGCAGGTACCCTGCGGCACCACGTCGCTTTGCAGGTCGCCCTGGACGAAAGGCCCGTCCGACGGGAAGTAGAATACCCGGAGGCCGTACGGGACATAGGAGGCCGTAAAGGCGGTGCCGGAGCTGCCGCGGCGGAAGGAAAGGCGGATCGTCGGCCCGACTTCCAACTGGGAGGTTACGGAAGTGGCCATGCCTTTGTTGTCGAACGCTACCAGGGAAAGGGCGCCGGTAGTCTGGGCGAAGTAATTGTGGGCGCTGGGCGCGGTCACGGTTACCGTTTTGGCTGTCATATCGACTTCTGTCCGCCAGCCGTCCGGGGCGGATGCCTGCACCGATACGACGTTGGCGCTAATGGTAAAGGGCAGCACTTTCGTCTCGTTGAAACGGTCGAATACGATGGGAGAGACCGGCATGGCGAACTGGATAGTCCGGTACCGCGGGACGGAGAACGAAGTAGCCGGCTCGGTATTGAGCTCGAAGATGATATAATCGTCGTTCGAATAGTCTACGCTTTTGAAGAAGGAATCGCCGGCGTCGCCTTTGTCTCCCTTGTCGCCTTTTTGTCCGGTGGCCTTTACTTTATTGCCGTTTACCAGGATCCATGTCTCGGCTGCGGGGGCAATAGTGACCGTCCAGTAGTATTCCAGGTCGGTGTCCTGTTTGATGCCCACTACGGGGGTCGTCCCGTTGGTGCCGTCCGTGCCGTTGGCCTTTATTTTATTGCCGTTCACCAGAATGAATTCGGCCGCACCGTCCCCGATCTTGCGGGTCCAGTAGTAGTTGGGGTCGGAAGGATTTGCGGCGTCCTGGGCCACGCTGATAACGGGCGTTTTCCCGTCGCTGCCCTCCGCCTTTACGCCGGTATCGGTCGATCCGATCCACCAGTTGCCGTTGGCCCCTATTTCGGGAGACAGGCCGTTTTCCCCGCGGGCTTTCACGCCGGTATCGGTCGATCCGATCCACCAGTTGCCGTTAGCGCCGATATGCGGGTTCAATCCGTCCGCTCCGGTAGCCGGGACGTTGGTATCGTTCGTGCCGATCCACCAGTTGCCGTTGGAGCCGATATGCGGGGTCGTGCCGTCCACCCCCTGTGCTTTTACGCCCAGGTCGTTCGTGCCGATCCACCAGTTGCCGTTGGAGCCGATATAAGGCGTCTGACCGTCTGCTCCGCCTTCTCCCTGCGCTTTCACGCCCAGGTCGATCCCATTGGAATGCCAGTTGCCGTTGGAACCCACATAAGGAGAATAGCCATCCTCTCCGCGGGCTTTTATGCCGGTGTCGGTCGTGCCGCACCACCAATTGCCATTGGAGCCCACGTAGGGGGTGCTTCCGTCCTGTCCTTCGGCTTTCACCCCGGTGTCGGTCGCGCCGCACCACCAATTGCCGTTGGAGCCGATATACGGGCTGTTACCGTCGGCCCCGGCAAGTCCCTGGGCATTGACCCCGGTGTCGGTGCCGCCGATGTGCCAGTTGCCGTTCTCCCCGATAATGGGCGTATTACCGTGGTAGATGATCTTGTCCCCGCTTTTGCGGAAAGTCAGCTTATAGCCGGATCCGTCGGGGAGTTCCTCCACGCCGGTGACGCAATCGTCCAGTTCCATCGAATTGATGATGGAATTGATGATGTCGATTTGGTTGTTGATGGTGGTGATCTGGTTCTGGATGACCTCGAGCTCTTTTTCAAGCTCGTGCTGGCGGCTGTAGAGGATGCTTACATCGTCCTTGTAGCAGCTGCTGAACATCCAGCAGAATACGAGGGAAAAAAATAAATGTTTCTTTTTCATTTTATCGGTTTTTTTCGGGATTCGGTTATTCGGCGCTTTTCTGTTGGGTCAGGTCGGCCCGGCGCGCCAGGATGGATACTTTGTTGGCTCCGGCGGTCTTCGTGTCGTTCCCCCGGCCTACCGCCGTCAGGCGCGACGGGGAGATGCCTTGAGATATGAGATAATCTACCACGGATTGCGCCCGTTTGCGGGAAAGAGGCAGGTTGCCGGTAGTATGGCCGGTATGGTCGGCATAGCCTTCTACCAGGATACGGATGTCGGGATTATCTTTCAGCAACGCGACGATCTCGGTCAGTTCGCGGCTGTACAGTTGGGTATCGACGGCAGATGAATTTGTCCGGAAGTAAATGGAAGGGAATACCAAAGTGTCTTTTACGACGACCTTTTCCACGATCTTTTCCCGGTTGATCGTCCGGGCGATCTCGGCTTTCAGGTTGTCCGCTTCGGTCCGCAGGGCTGTATTCCTTGCTTTTAGGGTAGTTATGTTTGCATCAGTCTGGGACAGTTGCTGGCGGAGTTTACGTCCGTACAGGTAGGAGACGGATGGGGCGTAGATGAGGTTGTCCTTATGCTTGCGGCGGTTGAGCTTGAATATGGCGGTCAGCCCGGCATTCCACATATAGCTGTCGCGTGCCTTGGCAATGGTAACGACCCCGTCGAAGGAATTATTGCTGATCCAAATAATACCCGTATTGAACTGCAAATCCAGCAGGCGCCCGGTGCGGAAACGGAAGGCGATATCTCCGCCCGCTCCGAAGTTCACAGAGTTGTCCAGCGAACCGGTCGTGGCGCGGCCGCCACTCTTTTTATAGACTTTCGGAGAGAATTTCTGGAGGTAAACCGCGGGTTGGAGCAGGACGGTAAATACATGCTGTCCGCGGTTTTCCACAAAAAGGTTGTTCAGGTTGAGGTTCAGGTGCAGCCCGAAGTCGAGTACGTCGATCCGGGAGTATATGTCGGCATATTTCGTGCCTTCGATGGTGGTGGGCGGATAATACGTCATCCCGTCCAGTCCCAGGATGTAGTCTTTGGCATAGTCCGGCGATCCGGCTTTGTTCCGCCCGTAAGTCCCGGACAGGCCCAGCCCGATAGTCGGACTTATCTGGTAACCCAGGCGCAGGCCGTATTGCCCGCCGATGTACGTTTTGTCGGCCGAAAGGGAATTTATGTCACCCGAAAAGAACGGCATTCCGATGCAGGCTTCGATAGACCATCTGGAATAATCCCGGAAATATTCCTTTTTCAGCGTTTTCATTTCCGTCCTTACGGACATATCGAAAGATTGAGGGGTGTTTTTACTGTCCTTCGATTGTCCGGAAAGTCCGGTAGCGGACAGGCTGGCTGCAAACAGCAGGCAGATCGAGAGTTGCTTGTTCATATTACGTTTTATATGTACGTTTTTCCTGCAACTCTTTCCGGGAGGAAATGGAAAAAAAATAACACAGCCCTTTTGACGTATATACGCAAAGGGACAGATGTTTACAAATAAAAGTTAACGGATTTTAAAATAGTAAAAAAACAAACGAACAATCGTACGTTATTAACGCATCCCGATGCAGGCTATGTGGGGAAGTTTTTTCGCCCGTGAAATCGTGCCCGGTTTGCAAGAAAATAACGACAGGAAAACCTGCCTTAATTTTCTTTGCAAGTATCGGGCTTATAAATCCGACATTTGTGTCGGATAATGAATGGCTTAAGATTTTTTTCATTCTAATATCGAGTCTGCCGCACGGGAATTTGTCGAATACCGCCACGGGAAAATACAGTCTTCTTAGAGTACTAAAAAGACCGGACCCGGGGAAAATGATCCCAGACCCGGCCGAAGAACGGAAAAAAGAGAACGCATCCGTTTTTCCGAAATTTAACATTAGTGATGCAGGCAGCACAGGGCGCGAACCAGGCAAACTGTACTGAGAGCAATGATGACGATCCACCAAGCGGCATTGAATCTCTGCGTGGCGGCGGGTGTTTCGGTGGTTGTCTGTGTTTTCATGATATAGTGCTTTTTATTTGCAGCAATAATTGAACAGTCCGTGAAGGAATTGGATAGCCCCGAAAAGGATAGCTCCCCAGAATATGAGACCGAAATCGGCCGCGGTGGCGATGAGACCTCCAACGAGCCACAGGGCGCCGAAGATCAGGTTTTTCCCGGCCCTTTTCCGGTTTTCACGGGATAGAAATCCTTGGGCCTGTTCGACCAGGTAACGGGCGGCTGTTTCGTCCAGTCCGAATTGCCGTTCCAGTTCCGAGATGACTTGAGGGGTGGTATATCGTCCCGAGGCGAGCAGGCGGAACACTTCGCCGTACAGCTCGTCTTCCATTTGTTGCAGGGTATTTTCCATGGTGAAGTGATTTTAGTGGTTAAAAGTCAATGCCAGTTTTTTGCGTCGGCGGGCATATCCAGTTCTTCGAGTTCCCTTTCATACCCATTTTTGTTGATCTTTTTCAGCTTGTCGCCCACCATGACCCCGGCGTAATAAGGTTCCGAGAGGAATAATGTGTAAGCTTCTGCCAGCGTGAACACGCCGCCGAAGTCTGTGACGTTATCGTATTTGAAGCGCGTGACCTCCCGGCCGTCGCGGCCTATGAATCCCCATTTGCCGTTTTGTTGTGCAGGCGTGGGATATCCGTCTTTGAAGTAAAGGTTTTCCAGACTGATATTGTCGTATTTGGGGGCCACGAGCTCTCCCCGGAGGTCGACGATGCCGTATTTCCCGCCCACGATATTGTTTTGGGCGTTGATGGTTCCACCGATGTTGGTTACGACATACCCGTATTCGTACGGGGTTCTGTCGCTTTTATTTTCTTTGTCTTCCCGGGCGGCGATCCAGATAAAGTCGTATTTGAAAGGGGTGATGACTTTCCCGACTTTCCGGGTACCGTCGACCCATTCGAAATACACGACTGCCCATTTCCCGTGGCGGGCTACCGCCGCGAACTGGTTCGCCGTTTCCGGGAAAGCATTGTCGTATATCAGCGGCAGGGCCTGGTCGTCTTTGCCGTACCGTCCACAGTAGTAATAACCATATTTTCCGTCGCGGCCTTGTGTGACAGATACGCCGTAGTCTTTCTTTTTGCCGATGATGGTGTAGGCCGGGCGTTTGAGGTATTGGTCGATCGCTTCGATATTCTGGTGGGCCAGGGAGTCAAGCGGGTCGAGTTCCGCGATCCGGACGAACCCGGCTTTGGCCTGTTCGTACTGTCCCTGCATCAGGCGGGAGTGGGCTTTTATTTCCAGGGCGGCCAGGTCGTTCGGGGTGTTGTCCAACAAACTGTCGGCATAGGCTGCCGCACCGTCGTAGTCTTTCAGGCCGTATTTGCACCAGCCGATATAGGCAACGGCGGTCGCCCGGTTGAAGTGATTATATCTTTGCCCGGGGGCATAGTTCTCCAGTGCCATCGAGAAATCTTCCCCTGCTTTTTCATACAACGCGTTCTCATACCGTGCTCCACCCCGCAAATACAGGGCATCGGTCGACAGGGCGTCTTTCCCGGCGATGGCCCCGGTGAATTCTTCCTCCGCTTTGTCCAGTTGTCCGCTGGCGTGGTGGAAAATACCCATCAGGATATGGCTTTGTCTGTCGTCGGGGTAGGCGGCTTGGTATTTTTCCGCATCGGCACCCATCTCGTTCCATTGGCCCAGCAGATAGTATCCCTGCGCCCGCTCGCGATAAAGGACTATGCTGTCCGGATATTTTTCCAACAGATCGATGGCCAATCCGATCCCTTTTTCCGATTGTCCGAAATGGTAATATGCGTTGATAAATTCGCAGGCGACGGGTATACTGTCCCCGCTGTGTGCGAGAGCTTGGGCGTAATTGCCCAGAGCTGCCAGCGTATCGCGGGTATCCCGGCAGATGCGGGCCAAGCCCAGGTAGGCCGGTGCGAATGTGGAATCGGCTTGCAGGGCTTTTCGGTAATGCCCGATAGCCGCGGTGGTGTCGTTTTTTTCCAGGGAGGCTGCCGCGGCTTCTACGCGGGCAGCGGGTGACTGGCCGGTGCAACTGCAGGCGGCCAAGAGGGATAGGGCAAAAAGGATAGCGTTCGTTCTCATGATCCAAAGGTTTTTAGTGGTACGTTCTTTCGGAAGGTCCGTGTGCTTCCGTCGGTACAAAAATGACGATACCTTATCCCTTTGTTGTTGCAACCGGTTGTTTGTTGCGCGCAACAAAAAAATCGTGAGATGTTTTGCGTGAAAATACCAAGTGAGGAGGATGGAAGGGAAGATTTTCCGACGTATTAATTCCGGGGTGTGCGCCTTTTACCAACCACGGATTGTAGTCGTATCTATCGATGAGCAGGACAGAGAGTTCTAAGATGTCGGGCCTTACTTTAATGAGGAAAAGCCGGTCAGGGCAATAAAAGGGGAAGCAGCCAAAGCAGTACCGTGCATAAAACGATCGACAGGGCGATTCCTTCCCCGGGGAACCGTTTCGGAATACCGAAAGCTTGTATTTTTACTTTCCGGTTGAAAAGGATGGCTAAAGCCCCCGCGCAGCAGGCTACCAGGAGCGCTTTGTCGTACCACAGGGAGAGAGAACCGAAATAAACAGCGCCGGTGTAGCAGGCCAATCCCGCTGCCATATACCATCCCCACCGGTGTCCGAGTGCAAAAAGAAGAGTAACTACCACCGATATGCAGGTCAGGGAAAGAAGTTCGGTGGGTACTTCGGCATATTGCTGGGCTTCTGCGGAAAGCTGATACAGGCAGGAAAAGGACAGTACGATCAGGGCGGCGGTAATGAGCCGGAAAAGCCAGTTAGTCCGGTGCCGTGCTGTGTTTTTAGGGTGTTTTATTTCTTCCAGGTTCCGGTTGATACACTGATACCGCTTTATGGCCCAGATCAGGGCGATAACGGAGACTGCCCATAACAGATGATTGACCGAAAGGGCCAGCCAGAAAATATTTTCGGGCAGCGAATAGGGCAGCAAGACGAGCCCCCACCTTACCAACAGGCAAAGAGCGTAAAGATCGAGCGGACGTTTTACATTCGGGCTGATGTAGAGGGTGATGTGTTCGGCCAGCAAACCATTGGATACCGAAGCCATCCGGCGCAGGAGCAGATAGGCCAGCAGGGCCCGGACATAGCCGAGCTGCAGGGCTACATCGTAATCCTCGTATCCCGGTTTGTAGGCATAGAAAATATACAGGAGCGTGACCGAGGCAAAAGCCGCCACAAGGACCTGGCTCGCGATTCGGATAGCCCCCGATACATCCGCCAACCGTTTCCACGAGAGGAACACCCACCCCGAGAATACGATCACCAAAAGGAAAGAGGGCAGCGTATCGGCAACCTTCAATGCCGGGGCGATACCAAGGATGAAATCGTAATACGGGCCTTCCGCTCCGATTGCCAGTATATTTATGCGCAGCAGGATGCCTATGCCCAGGATGATCCACAATAGGATCACGGACAACCGGGCGAGGGCGGAGGTGTATGCTGTCTGGCTTTTCATTTCAGGATCGGTTTATCGGCCGTTTATGGGGCAATATTAGGGTTTCTGTTCGTTTTTTGTGTTGCGGATTGCCATATGGGCCTGGCAACAGCGTCTTTTTTATTCGTATTAGCTTTTGTTGTCATCATCTTGTGCGTTTTTCCCGGCCAGAGACCGTAACAGCAGGACAATCGTGCGGTCGGTTTCTTCTTCCGACGGCATGTTGTCCAGGAAAAGGCGTATTTTTTTCAGCAGGCGGCTTTTTTCCGGCCGCAGATCCCGTTCGTTGCGCAGAATGATCGATAGGGAGGCGTTGCTCATTTGCCGGTCGGTCAAAAGGGCCACCAGGATTTTGTTTTCCAGCGATAATCCTGCCGGGGATATAGGGCAGATGCCGGAAAGGATATCCCGGTCTTTTCCTTCGAGGAGCTCGTAAAACCGGCGGATATGCCCGCCGATCTCCCGGACGGTCTTTTCTTCGCTGTCCCGGAGCGGGCGTCGCTCTTCCAATGTGTCGTATAGGCTGGCATAGCATTTTTGGATATTCTCCAATGTATCGCATATCGCGATGTCCCCATCCAGCACTCCGATAGCGCGTAATTTGTCCGGTACGGAGGGCAGGGATTTGTTTACGGCGATCGATTCCATCCGGGCGCAAATGGGCCCATAATACGGGATGTCCTTTTTCAGGGTAAGGAAATCTGCGATGTGCTTCTGGATTTTATCCAGACCCTGCGGGCTTTCTATTCCAGCGATACGGTGCTTTATTGCATGGATTTGCCGCTCAACTTCCTGCAGGGAATCTCCCGGCCACTCTTTCAGTAAGCTGTCCAGTTCCATGGAAAGACCCTTGTTCAGCCCTTCTATTTCATGGCATCCCCGGTATCTTTTTTGCCGTTCTTCCGTCTCCGTCCGCAGACGGTCGTTCTGTTCGATCCATTTTTTGTTTTGCTTTACCTTCTCCAGCATTTCGCGGGGATCGCTGCGGTGCAGCATATCGGCCGACCGTGCGGCCATGACGCCTGCTTCTTTACTGCTTATCCGGGAAAGGATGTTTATCTGGCCGTCGAGTTCGCTCTTTATGCAGTTGAATACAGAAAAGTTGAGATCATACACTTTCCGGGACAGCGTATCCGTTTGGGCCGAAGTATACTTATCGTTCGGAAGGGAGAGTTCTTTTCCTGCTTCCGCTATTTGTGTCCGGATGTTTTCTGCTCCCAGAGAAGCTGCGATAGTCCCGAGGTCTTCGATCCGGTGACGCAAGGCGGAAAGGCGTTCTGCCAGCAGCGTGTTTTCTGAAGGATTACCCTTCCGCCGGTAAAACAGGTATATTCCTGCCAAAAGGAGGATGAAGAGTATTCCGGCCGGCACCACAAAAGGGAAGGGAGAGTGCTTGCTTTTCATGCTGAAATCCAGCCATCGGGCTTGTCGCGGGTCGTCCGCCCGGGCTATCAGTACGCCCATGTCGGTCCCGAGTACCAACAGGCTGTCGCCCACCGGAAAGGAGGCCTGCGGATAGAACCGGATGCCGTCGTAGAAAAGCGAGTCTTTTTGAATGGAGTCTGTTTCCCGGACGTGGTATTTTTGCAGTCCCTGAGGAGCGACAGAGAAAAAAGTGGAGTCATCCCCCCGGATCAGTTTTTTATGGCCTTTTGCCCGTATCCCGGATTTTTCGGAAAGAATGTGCTGGTTCGTCAGCAGGTAAGGAGTGTAACCCATATCCCCCGGCATTTCCAGAATGTCCGTGCCGAAATGAGCGTCCAGGGCGGGCATGGATTCCACGCTCGTATAAATGCCCTGCTGGCCTATTTTCCGCTCATACCGGTAAGTGCCCAGGTTGATCGTAGTGGCGTATACGGGGCTTTGCGGGTTCAGCGGATTGAAATACAGGGAAGTGATATACACCGGAGTGTGGACGGTTGTTTGTTCCCCTTTGTGCAGGGCGGTCAGTTCCTGCCGCGTCCCGACATACAGGTAGGGGTCTTCCGTATCCCCGATGATACAGCAGGCCGTAATGCCTTCCCGGAAAGGAGCGCGGTTTATTTTCCGGGGGCGTTTCTCCCCGGCACTTATCCAGGGGATTTTCATCCGGTATACGTTTTCCCGGGTATGGAGGTACAGATAATCCCCGTAAGCGGCCAACCATTCGATCTGTCCGTCGATATCGATCCTGCAGAGGCGCTCAGGAGAGGTTTCGCCGTCTTTTTTCCGATACAGTACATTTCGTGATGTTAGAAAATAAAGATCCCCGCCATTCGCACAGGCGGCCTTTACGGATGGTTGCGGGCCGGAGGTGTTCAGATCGGCCGGTATACGCCAAAGCGAACGTAAAGTAATAAAGTAAATGTATTTTTCCCTATTCCCGGTATCCGATGCGATGACCTGATGGCCTCCCAAAGGGATTTCCCGGCCGGACATCACATCCGAAAAGGGGACGGCGGAATTCCCGCTGACGGCCGCGCTGCCCGGGGCAAGGAGCCATCCGTTGTGCAGGGGGTCTACATAGAAGACCTGCGGGTCGTTGCGTACGGTTTGGATACGGGGCGCCCCCGGAGAATCGGCGGAAAGCCAGGGGAAGGCGTACAGGTCGCTCCCGGCCAGAGCATACACGGTGTCAACTGTGGAATGGACGTGGTAAACGGTTTTGTCCGGCAGATAAGTTTCTGTGCTACCGGTGGAAATGCCGAGTTTTTTCAGGCCTTCGGGCGAAGGGAACAGTAAGGATGCGCCGTCCGGGGAAAAAGCCAGGTTGTTTATCTTGTATTCCCCGTGCCGCTTTTCGAGGGAGGTTCTATCCGGATACAGGGCTTGCATCGTCGGTCCGGGGGACACAAGGTCGGCTGTATAAAGGCCGTTGCTTGTAGCAGCCCAGATGCGGGAACCTTTCACGGCTATGTCGTACGGAGAATACCATTCCCCGCGGGGAGGTATTTGAAATGTTCTTATGTGGTGCAGGCTGTCTTTCAGGCTCCATAGTTGTACCCCGGCGTTGCGCATACCTACGATGAGCATAGTATCTCCTTCAGGAGTTTGAGAAAGAAGGATTTTATAGATACGGCTTCCCCGGAGGTCGTACTGACGTTTTACCCCCGGTATCGACGGATCGAAAAGCAGTATGTCCCCGTTTTCCGTGCCGAGCCACACCTGTCCGCTTTTGTCCGTTGCCAGGCACGAAAGTTCGTCGTTGAGCCCGAATTCCGTCTGTCCCAATGACAAATCCCCCTCCTGCGGCGTTTTTGCACACCCGGAAAGCAACGCCAGTAGAGGGAACAAAAGTCGTTTCATGCCGTAGCGGCCCCTGCAGGCCTTTTTTGCTGGCAGACAATCCGATAGGGATGCCACCTTTGGACAAATGTAAAAAAAATGCTGAATAAAGCCCCGTATTTTTCCGGGTTGTCCGCCTGTTTTGTCGTAATTTCGTTTCTCCCGTTTGCAGTGGCTCTGCGCGGCGGGATAAAAATCGTTCAAAAAGTGATAAAAGACAATAACCCACACCGGATCCGGCAGATCAACAAAGTAATAGACTATATCCATGAGCATATGGACGGCGACCTCTCGGTCGGTGCGCTGGCCGGGCGGGCCGACATGTCCACGTACCATTTTGTCCGGGTGTTCCGCGAACAAATGGGCGAAACGCTGGCCCGGTATGTGACCCGGCGGCGGTTGGAACTGGCGGCGGCCCTGCTGTTGGGGGACGAGGGCATCCCGGCTGTCTCTTATACACATCTGACGCTGCCGACGATACTCCTTGT
>CALJDR010000064.1 GCA_938023515.1 uncultured Flavobacteriales bacterium | reverse complement strand
ACGAGATGACGTCGAGTCTCGTGGGCTCGGAGATGTGTATAAGAGACAGGAGCACTACCTGCGCGACCGATTTGCCATGCTTTTGCGCCACAGAGAGCAACACTTCGTTTTGGAACAGACCGTTGCGGCCTTCGGCAAACGGCGCCCACGATTCGATCTGTATCCCGTTTTCTTTCATCCACGCTGCGTTTTCCACCTGCTGGCAGAACGGGTGGGTTTCCACCTGATTTACGGCCGGCACGACCTCATGGTGCAATATCAGGTCTTCCAAACGGTCCGGATGGAAATTGCTTACCCCGATGGCTTGGATACGGCCTTCCTGGTACAGTTCTTCCATTGCCCGCCACGACTCGTGCACATCACCGTATGGCTGGTGGATCAGGTACAGGTCGAGATAATCGAGTCCGAGCCGGCCGAGCGACCGCTCGAATGCGCGCCGGGCACTCTCGTAGCCGGCATCCTGTATCCAGAGTTTGGTCGTGACGAACAACTCCTCGCGGGGAACCCCGCTGCGGGCTATAGCCCGTCCTACCGCCTCTTCATTCATATAGGCCGAGGCCGTATCGATCAAGCGGTAACCGGTCGCGATCGCCTCATACACACATTGTTCACAAATATCCGGGTCTTCTACCTGATAGACCCCGAATCCTAAAACGGGCATTTCAACCCCGTTGTTGAGTTTTACTTTCTCCATGATCGATCTTTTTTTCATTAAATATTTCCTTTCCGCTTTATTCTCCGATTTCCCGGATGACCTTCGCAGGTATGCCGGCTACGATTGTATTCGGTGGGACATCATGGGAGACCACCGATCCGGCGGCCACGATGGCGTTGTCTCCCACAGTTACCCCGGGAAGGATGGTCGCCGCCGCCCCGATCCATACGTTCTGTCCGATCCGGATCGCCTTGGAGGCGAGGAATGTCCGTCGGGAGGGGGCTATTCCGTGATTTTCCGTGATCAGATTGACCCGCGGGCCTATTTTGGTGCCTTTGCCGACCGATATCCCCCCACGGTCCATAAAGACACAAGCCTGATTGACGAATACGTTCTCTTCCAGTTCTATAAACCGGCCGAAATCGGTATAGAACGGCGGCCGAACGCGCGCGGAGGTATCTATCTTCCCCCCGAGGCTGCGCAAGAGGCCGATCACTTCATCCAGTTCATGGTAAGCGGTATTCAGTTCGGTCGTGACCCGCCGGGCCTTTTCAAGCGCTTCGGCCATCGCCGGGGACTCGGGATCATTCAGTCCGATCGGTTCCCCGGCCAGCGAACGTTCAAAAATGTCTTTCTTCATTTCATTCGGTTTTATACATGGTTTATTGTAATTCTATCGTGACCGTCATCTCACCGGACGTCTGGAAAAGAGATATTCCGTTTCCGTCGATACGGCCCACCGGGATCAGCCCGCGGCCATACCCGTAATCCCGATAAAAAATGGCCACATTTCCCCAGGGACCGTAGCAGGTAATATCTCCGGGTGCAGGGTCGTACCCCGCCGGAGCGCCTTCTTTGGACAACGCCTGTGGCGGATCGAATATTTTCTCCGTCCGATTGTAATCCCTCAGCACTATATCCCGCAGCGGCAATTGCGCGGCAAAACTCCGGGCTGTAGGATTATCGTACAGGGTGGCGGCAACCGTTTGGTTTCCTATCGTTATTTTCAGTTTCATATTTTCTTCGCTACTTCCTCCGTTATTATTCCCGGCGTCACCCGGATTTTCCGCCGGTGGGTTTTCCGTTATCCCTCCGTCCGGCGTGCAGGCCTGACAACAGAGGGCCATCCAAAACGTTGAGAGAATAATGAAGAACCTTCTCATTCCGCCCGATTTACTTGTTCGTATTCTGCATCCGTGACCGGATCGCCCCATTCGACCGCATTTTCACTCACCTTCGGGGTAATACCGATATGTGTGAACCGGCTGTCCGCCGTCGCTCCGTGCCAGTGTACCGTACCGGCCGGGATATTCACGACATCACCGGGGCGGAGCCTCCGGGCGGGCATATCCTTTTCCTGATACCAGCCCTCCCCGTCGGTACACAGCAGGATCTGACCTACGGGATGCAAGTGCCAATCGTTGCGCGTACCGGGGGCAAACGTTACATTATACACGCTGCAATCGTAACTTTCTACGGTAGAAAGCATTTGCAGCCACGCCTGTCCGGTAAAATTGGCAGCCACGGGATTGCCGAGGCCGAAAATAGTCGTATCTTTTTCCATGTCATCTGTTTTAGGAGTATTATCGTTACACGAAGCGAGTAGAAGTGCGGCGATGCACACCGCGATCATCCTTGTTGTTTTCATGGTTACTTTTGTATTATGGTTTAATTTTTTGTCTTCCCGGGAAAATTTACACGTCGGATTTTAGCCGCCCCCGACGATACAAAAGTATAGCAGGAGCCGCCGGGTGTTTTTACCCAGCGGCTCAAAGATTTTTACTCAGAAGCTCAAAATGTTATTCCCCGACGGCTGTTATTTTTTACCGGAACCCAGCCAGGTAAGCTTGTGCCAGATGTATTCCAACGGGCCCTGCCGGTGGAATTTCAACCATATTGCGGCAAAAGCATACTGGAGGACGAATATCGCTAAGCCTATCAGCAGCGAATAAGTAGCCGTCGTGGTGCCCAGCAGGCCCAACCCCCAGTTGTAAAAGACAAATCCGCCCAATACCGATTGGGTGATGTAGACCGTAAGGCTCATCTTACCGTAAGGCTCCAGTTTTCGCAGGACAGCGCCGAACGGATTTTTATAGTACACGATCAGGAATACCGGCACTAAAAAACACAGAAAAGCAAAGGAAGAGTAGCAGGAAAATATCGTATGCAAATTTTTCATCACCACCCTGTTATCGAAGAACTGGGGGACGAATTCCATCATCCCTTTCAAAGGGAAATAGACGAGTATGCCCACCAGAAGGGTCTTTATCCAGAGATTGAAATTCCGGCGCGTACAGACGAAGTATTGCCGTCGCCCGGCCAGCATTCCCAATAGGAACAAGGCGGCCACTTTAAATACATAGCCATCCTCTATCCACCACAAAAAACTATACATCTGCCCGTTAAAAGCCCCTTTGACCATATCCAGGAAATTACCCTCGGCCAACACCGGAACGGTCAGTTGGTAATACTGCGCAAACAAAGGTTTGGCCGGGACATAGGCCGGATCGGCCAAACCGTATATGACATGGAACCATTGTACGGGCATCAGGAAGAGAACCACCGCAATGGCCAGCACCCACTTGTCGGACAGCCGGGAAGTCGCAGCCAGCAGCAAACCCAACACCGAGAACAGCACCAATATATCGCCCGTATAAAATATAGAATTGAGACAACCCCAACCGAACAGGATCACCATCCGCCACAGAAACCTCGCTCGGAAATCCTTTCCTCTTTCCCGTTGGTTGTTGTCCTGGATAAAAAAACTGAACCCGAACAGCAGGGCAAAGATGGCATACGCTTTTTCCGAGAAAATAAACCGCGTAGACGAAGCCAATATATTGTTGGACACGATGAGCCACTGCTCTTCCACTTTGGGGAAAACGAAATAATTAAAATGTTCCAGGCAGTGCATCAGCAGGATACCCAGCAAGGCAAACCCTCTCAGGGCATCCACCGCCCCTATTCTGGATGTCGTTATCTTTTGTGCAAGCGGCATAGTCTTTCAGTGGGATAGGTCAAAGCGTTAAAGATAGTGATTTCCACAAACACGCCGGTCTATCCCATAAAAAAACCCCGCAATTGCGGGGTTTTCGAGGTACCTGGCGGATTCGAACCGCCGTAGGAGGTTTTGCAGACCTGTGCCTAGCCACTCGGCCAAGGTACCATAGTAAAGCATTGCAAAAGTATAATATTTGGGACAAACCGCAAAACAAAAACACGATTCCCCCCTAAAATCTTTACCGGTCGTCAAAATTCCCGATCTCGGGGAGGACATCCTTGCGGTGGGCGTCTATTTTTATCAGGATGAACAGCAGAATCGTAAAACTCCACAGGGAAGACCCCCCGTAACTGAAGAACGGAAGCGGGATACCGATTACCGGCATGATCCCGATGGCCATCGCCACATTGACCAGGAAATGGAAAAAGAACACGGAAAACACACACCACCCATAATTCCGCGCAAAATAAGTCCGCTGGCGGGCCGCTACCCGCACGATCTGGATCAGGAAAAGGGCGTACAACAGGACAATGGTCGCCGTACCGGCAAAGCCCCATTCTTCTCCCAAGGTCGAAAAAATAAAGTCCGTATGTTGTTCCGGAACAAAATTCCCCTTGGTCTGGGTCCCCATCAGGAAACCCTTTCCCCACATCCCCCCGGAGCCTATGGCTATTTCGCTCTGGTGCGTATTGAACCCAATGCCTTTGTTGTCTTCTATCAGTTTGAAAGAAGTGAGGATACGCTGGCGTTGATAATCTTTGAACACATTGTCCCAGACAAAGAAATGGAACGCGCTGTAAAGTCCCAGGATAAACACCGTAGCCAATATCGTCCGGAAAATGCTTTTATGGCGGAATAATTTATAAGCACAACGGGCCACCGCACACCCGCCGACGATGGCGAATACATATACCGGGCTTACCTCGTAAAACCGCATGAATATGTCGGCGATAAAGATACCGCCCGACAATATCCCCACGATGAAATAAATGGCCGGAGCCCCCGCCATATACAGCACGATAAAGAACGATACGAACACCAGGGCGGAACCCGCATCCTGCATGCCCACCAGTACCATCGGCAGTAAGATGATCGCCACGGCCACCGCCTGGTCCTTTAATCGGGCCATCGACACGCTGTATTTGGAAACGTAGGACGACAGTGCCAAGGCCGTTGAAAATTTAGCCAGTTCGGACGGCTGGAGGGAGACGAATCCCAAATTGTACCAAGCCTTATTCCCTTTGATCTCCGAACCGAAGAACGGCAGCCCCAGCAATAAAAGGATCGTGAAAATATAGAATATCCAGGCCATTCGCTCGTACAGGCTCATATCCAGCAAAAGTACGATCACGATGATCGCGATACTCATCCCGGCAAACACCAACTGCTTGCCCCCATACCGGGAGAAATCGAAAATGGAAGGATAAGACGGGTCGTAAGTAGCGGAATAAATGTTGATCAATCCCGCTATCACGAAAAACGCGTAAAAGAATACCAGCCCCCAGCCGATATGTATCCGCGAATCCATATTTGCCGCCCCGATCCTCATGGCTGCGTACGATTTTGGGGAGGGTCATACCGCCGGTATACATCTTCCAGCGAACCCTCCATGATATACTGTTCCAATGCCGGGCGGTTGGTCTTGCCCAGCAGGTAATACTCCATCATCAGCGAAGCGATAGGTGCTGCCCATATACGTCCGAAACGCCCGTTTTCCACCACGACCGTAATGGCGATCCGGGGGTTTTCCTCCGGTCCGAAAGCCACGAACATCCCATGGTCCGGCAACTGTATCCTCCGGCCGTTCACCACCGCAAAATTCTCCACTGTTCCCGTTTTTCCGCAGAACTGCGCTTCGGGGATCGCATAAGCCCGCGCCGTACCGGCCCGGAACACATTGGCCATACCTTCGGCCACTACGTCGAAATACTCCTTGTCGATCCCGGTCTCCACCCGGTTGGTAAATGCCGTGTCGATCGGCTCTCCTTCGCCGATACTGCGGATGATATGCGGACGGTAATAATATCCCCGGTTGGCCACGATCGCGGCCAGGTTGGCCAGGTGCATCGGAGTGACCGTGATCTCCCCCTGCCCGATAGCGTTCGAAATGGTCGTGGAGGATTTCCAGCGCCCTTTCCCGTATATCTTGTCGTAAAATTCAGAGTCCGGCACATAACCCTTGCGGCCGGTGGACAGGTCCGTCCCCAAAAACTTCCCGAAACCGAGCGCGGCAGCCGTCCCGTGCCAGAAATCGAGCCCCTGGGCGGAAGTCTTGAAATGGTCCAGCGTCCGGGCATATACCGTCGCAAAATACGTATTGCAGGAATATTGGTAACCGTGGTACATATCCAGCGTCTGTCCCACGCCGCCCACACATTTCATCACATGGTTTCCCACCCGGTATCCTCCCCCGCAATACACGGAAAAGGCCGGTGTCACCGCGCCGCTGCTCAGCCCGGCAAGCCCGGTAACGATCTTCCAGGGAGAACCCGGCGCATATTCGGCGATAAGGCCCCTGTCGAACATCGGTTTGGCCGGATCGAGGGCCAGAGCGGCGTAATTCTTTGTACGCCCGCGGCCCGAAAGGAGCGAAGGATCGTACGACGGTGCAGTGACCATCGCCAATATCTGCCCGGTAGAGGGTTCGATGGCGATAATGGATCCTCGTTTGCCTTTCATCAGTGCCTCCCCATAACGCTGTAACTCGATATCGAGCCCTATGTGGATATCTTTCCCGGATTCCGCCGGGGTATCGAACTTCCCGTCCATATAACGCCCCGTTATCTTCCCGGTCACGTCCACCTGCATATACTGGTGGCCGGGGACGCCCCGCAGCACCCTTTCATACATTTTTTCCACGCCCTGTCTCTTATACACATCTGACGCTGCCGACGATACTCCTTGTGTAG
>CALJDR010000063.1 GCA_938023515.1 uncultured Flavobacteriales bacterium | reverse complement strand
AGATGACGTCGAGTCTCGTGGGCTCGGAGATGTGTATAAGAGACAGGCATCATCCCGTACAGGAAAGCTTCCGGGCGGGGAGGGCAGCAAGTAATGAACACATCCACGGGAACTACTTTATCGATACCCTCGACAATATGGTAGGAACCCTTGAAAGGTCCGCCCGAAATGGTGCATCCGCCTACGGCGATCACGTATTTGGGGCTGGCCAACTGGTCATACAGACGGCGGAACACCGGGGCCATTTTCGGCACGATCGTTCCGGCCACCACCATCATATCCGCCTGACGTGGACTGGCACGGGCGACCTCGAAGCCGAAACGCGCCATGTCGTGGCGGGCTGCTCCGACAGCCATGAACTCGATACCGCAGCAGCTGGTAGCGAACGTAAGGGGCCACAGCGAGTTGGAGCGTCCCCAGTTGATCACATCGTCGGCCACGCCTACGAAAATGTTGGCTTTGCCGTCTTTGTTTATCTCCTTTACGAGCTCCTCGAGGCTTTCATTGTCTTTGAAATCCTCGTATTTCATCGATTTGATCTTTATTTCCATTGTAAAGCTCCTTTTCTCCAAGCATATGCCAGCCCCAGAACCAGGACAAGCATAAAGAATAAGACATTTATGAGAGCCATCACACCGAGTTCACGTACGACCACGGCCCAGGGAAACAGGAACACGGCCTCCACGTCGAACATCAGGAATAAGATGGCGAAAAGATAATAACCCACTTTGAACTGCATCCACGAAGTGCCCCGGGTCGGCACACCACACTCATAGGGAAGCCCCTTCTGACGATTGTAAGACCGGGGAGCAATCAGCCATGCGATAAGCAGGGCGGCCGTCACCAGCACCAATGCAGTGAAAATTACCACAATAAGCAGCGTAGAATTCATATATAAAAGCTTTTATAATTTCTTGCGAACGGCCGTTCCGACAATCCATTCAATATCAATCGATTAAAAAACCTCTCTGTGCTCTCTCCCGCGTGCGGAAAAACGGCCTGAAATTCAACTGCGCAAAGGTACATAAATAAATGAAATACAAAAAATCATTCCTAAAAAAGCCCAACCTCCTGTATAAGAGCGATCGATTCGGACAAAAAAAGAAAAAAATATCCCGGAAAAAGACAGTGCCGGAAAGTTCATTCTCCAAAAGCGGGAGAAAGTTTCTTTTTCCAGCTCAAAAAAACCCCGTCGGAAAGTGCGCCCGGAAACGGGATACTGAATACTACCTCGCAGTCGTCCCTGCTTTCTGCCAGGGAGCGGTTCCGAAGTTCCGAAAGGCCGATATCCGTCAATTCCACCACCGCCTGTCCTTCCCGGCTGTAGCAACGGAATCCCCGGGCCGGCAGTAGCAGGCACACCAGGAATGCAGACCATTCCCGGGCACGCCAACAATTATTCGCTATCCGCTCTATCCGGACCAGGCGGCAACCGGGGCCTTCGGACAGGCGGTTCTCATTTTCTGTCATTTTACTCATCTATTTCGGTGGGGGAATATCCGAACAAACGTACGATTTTTCTGCAGAAAATCAAAATAGGAAAGCCCCTTGTTTTTTAGTAAAATAGATTATTTTTTATCTCCTTATTCGGCGTTCTGCTTAATTGTACGTTTTTATACTAACCGAAAAGCTGCTATCCTTCCCCACAGGCATGCCAGCGTACGAAAAAAAGGACGGGGTTGATCCCGTCCTTTTCTTTTATGATTTTCTCTCCCGGCAAGATTTAACCTTACCAAAAAAGGGCTGCTATATTTTCACGATATCGACAGCGCGGTGGATGCGGGCTACTGTCTCTTCAGCCCCTAAAAGCTCGATGATATCGAATATTTCAGGGCCGACAGCACGGCCTACCAGCGCAATGCGCAGCGAGTTCATGATAGCTCCCAATTGAAGGCCGTTCTCGGTCGCATACGCGATCACCGCATCGTGCATCGGTTGTTTCCCTTCGGCAAACCGTTCGCGTATGATATCGGCCATTTTCAAAAGGTGGGCCGAAGACCCTTCTTTCCAGCGTTTTTTCAGATCGGCCGGATCGTAGTCCTGCGGAGCCCGGAAAAAGTATCCGGCATGTTCCACGATATCCTCCGCAAAGGCGCAGCGTTCCTTCACCAGCAGGCACACTTTCCGGGCATGCTCATCGGTGGGAAAACCTTCTCGCTCGAGTACCGGGCGGACATAGTCGAAAAACGCGTCGTCCGAAAGGGTATGAACATATTGCTGGTTGAACCATTTGGCCTTTTCAGGATCGAAACGGGCGCCGGATTTTCCGACCTTTTCCAAGGAAAAAGCACGAGCCAGTTCACCCATCGTATAGATCTCCTGATCCGTACCTTCGTTCCAGCCCAGCAAGGCCAGCATATTGATGAATGCCTCGGGCAGGTAGCCTTTCTCCCGGTACCCGGAAAAAACCTCCCCGGTCGGGGCGTGCCATTCGAGAGGAAATACAGGAAAACCACCCTGGTCGCCGTCTCGCTTGCTCAGTTTTCCTTTGCCGGAAGGCTTGAGTATCAGGGGCAGATGAGCGAATTCAGGGGCCTGCCAACCGAATGCTTCGTACAACAGGACGTGCAGCGGCATCGAAGCCAGCCATTCCTCCCCGCGGATCACATGGGAAATATCCATCGTATGGTCGTCCACGATGTTGGCCAGGTGGTAGGTGGGCATTCCGTCGGATTTGTACAGCACCTTATCGTCCAATTCGGACAGGCGGAAAGTGATGTCCCCACGGATCATATCGTGTACGGTGATCTCTCCCTCGGCCGGAATCTTGAAACGGATCACATAATGTTCCCCGTTAGCCAGCCTTGTCTGAACCTCATCGGGCGACAACGTGAGGGAATTTTTAAGGCCGTCGCGCGTGGCAGCATTATACGTAAAAACTTTCTTTTCGGCTTCCGCTTCTTTGCGCAGTACTTCGAGTTCTTCCGGAGTGTCGAATGCGTAATATGCATGTCCCGATGCGACAAGCGTCTCGGCATATTCTTTGTACATGGCCTTGCGTTCGCTCTGGCGGTAAGGACCATACTTTCCGCCGAGACCGTCGGGTCCTTCGTCGGGGGTAAGCCCGCACCACAAAAGGGATTTTATAATATAATCTTCCGCGCCGGGTACATAGCGGTTCTGATCGGTATCTTCGATACGGAGCAGGAAATCGCCGCCCGTATGTTTGGCGAAAAGGTAGTTGTAAAGCGCCGTACGCACTCCACCCATATGCAAAGGCCCTGTAGGGCTGGGGGCAAAACGGACGCGGACTTTTCTGTCTGTCATTTTTTTGGGAATCTGTTTTCGTGGGCAAAGTTATAAAATAAATGCGTCCGGCGTATGGATCGGGTCGCGATATGGGATGTAAAAAATGCGGCGCTCCTTTCGGGAGCGCCGCATCAAGCGTGTTAATTGTCACCCGCTGAAAGGCGGGAAAAGATTACCTTAGTTAAACATGTACTTCACACCGATCTGCATAGCCCAGCGGGAGGACGGGCTGATGTACTCCTCGTAGGTCGAAGAAGGCACCTTTCCGTTCTTTTCAGGCATGGTGAATCCGGGCGTATAGTTGTTGGCAGCCGAAGGTTTTTCGGTCATCATCAGGAACTGGTACTGCTGATTCCAGCCGGAAGGAGTGGAATTGCGCACACCCCAGTTTTTGTTCAGCAGGTTAAGGAAGTTCGTGATATCAAGTGATACGCGGATCGTATTGCGCTTTCCGCTGGCGGTTTCGATGAAGAAATCCTGGGCGAAGTTCAGGTCGACTTGGTTCACGTAAGGAGCTTTTCCTCCGTTGCGTTCGGCATATTCGCCTCTGCGGTGACGAAGATAAGGATCCTGCATAATGAACTCGTTGATATCGTTCCAGATAGCAAGCTGTGTACGCGTATCTCCAGCCTGGGGAACGATACGGATTTCTTCCATCAGCCTGGGGACATAGATGAGGTCGTTCCAGGAATAGCTGTCGTTGTTCACGTCGCCGTTGTAGGTATAGGAATAACGGAACGGCATATAGCGCTGGTAAACCACACCGATGGACGTTGCCATGCACTTGGCATATTCGAAGCGGTAGGCCGCCTGAAGAAGGATACGATCGGGGAACGAACCGGAAGCAAACCCGAGTTCCTCGGCATCCGGATCGATAGCAGGACGGTATTTATAAGCCGAAGAAGCTACAGAGCCCGATCCGTCGGTCACGTTCTTCGCTACGCCGAAGGTATAAGAACCGTTGAGGTAAAGGCCTTTCAGCGGGCCGGTAATGAAGTCTTTCTGCAGCTGAAGGGTAGTGTACATCGAGTATCCCTTATTCGTATTGGTCATCAGGATCACGTCGTACGCTTCGCTGTTAAGTTGCTGTTTGAGCAGGTACGGGCGCTTATCCGCTCCCTGAAGGTTGGTCACCCAGCTGCGGTCTGCGTTCGGGTGGTTAATGTCCATATGGTAAATGCCGTTTACATCCTTATTATAGAGGAACTCGACCGTAGCGATCCAGCCTTTGCCGAAACGATAGTCGATAGCAAGGTCGGTCTTCCATACCTGGGGATATTTCAAGTCAGGGTCGGTGATAGCGATAGAAGCTTTGGCCGGTTTGCCGTCAGCCGGTTTCGGCACGTTCACCTCGCCGCTGAAAGAATATCTGGTAGTCACCTGGCCGAAAAGCAGGCCGTTATTACCCGCCTGGTTGCCGATCCATACGTAAGGAGGAACGCCGGCAAAAAGGCCGGAACCACCGCGGATCTGCAAGGAGTGGTCGCCCAGGACATCCCAATTGAATCCTACACGCGGGGAAAGCATCACATTAGTGTTAGGCAATTTCGCCGTATCGATCGTGCGGCCGCCGCGGAATATCACCCCGTCGAATATCGGGTTTTTGTCCAATGTCGAGGTAAAGATCGGAATATCCGCGCGCAGACCCAAGGTCAGGTTGAAGTTAGGCGTAATAGTCCAACGGTCCTGTACGTAGAAGCCCAGCGTAAGTACGCTCGTCTTGGCATACGGGAATGCATCGCTATCCGTTGCATTGTATATCTGCTTATAGTAAACGTCGCCCGGAAGGGTAGGACGAGTGGCAGGGTTAGATCCGTTGGCCACCCACTGTTTATGGGCCAAAACGTCATCGTAGAATTGCTGGAGGCTGTCGTATTTGTACTGCCCGGCGAACGAGTTGGCAAAACCGTTCTTGAACGAACGGTAGTCAGACTGGGTACCGAATACGAGCTGGTGGTTGCCTACCGTCCACATGAAGTTGTCCTGGATCTGGAAGATATCGGAATTCAGCATGTTGTTGTACGAGTTGGCCTCGGTGCCGAAAGTAGTCATTGCCGTCGATTTTCCTCCGGTGGCATTTCCCTGTCCGATATTGACTTCCGGGAAGAAACCGCCGTCCATATCGCGGTAATCGCGCAGGGCCGAATAGCCGATCTTCAGCGTATTGGACATATTGCTGTTAATGGTCGTATTCAGGTCGGCCATCACGATATTGAAGTTGTTGTTCGCCCTGTAATAAGACGAAGAGAACGGAATAGCGTTCTGGTTAGGCCCGCGGCCGCCGGTCATAGCACCCGAAGTACTCGGGTTGTTGGTCTTGAACGATTTGAGGTAGAAATATTTCAGGCTTAAAGTATTCCGGGAATTGATATTCCAGTCCAAACGGGCTGTAATGCGGTTGGCTTCTTCCGGGCTGTTCTTCACGTTGTACGATCCCGGATTGTAACCGAAGTTCTCCTGGAGGAAATCGGAGAGCTCCTGGAGAGTCTTTTCATCCGCATAGGAATAGTTTCCTTCTACAGGAGTGTTCTTGTCGGGACGCGGACGGTAGTTCACCGGAGTGGACAAGCGGTCGAGCTCCCCGTTTATATAGAAGAACAATTTATTTTTGATGATCGGCCCCCCAGCACTGGCTCCGTAGAAATTTTTCTGGAAGTCTGCGCGGTTGGCTTTATAATCGTTCTGACGAAGGCCTTCCAAAGAAGGACTCTTGGTGTACCAATATACGGAACCCACCCAATCGTTGGTACCGGATTTGGTCACGGTATTGATACCGGCACCTACGAATGCACCGTTACGTACGTCGTAAGGGGCAATCATTACCTGTATCTGGTCGATGGCCTCAAGAGAGATCGGCTGAAGGTCGCCGGCTCCCAGCTTGTCGGAAAGCCCGTAAGAATTGTTGAACGAAGCCCCGTCCACCGTCACGTTATTCAATTTATAGCTGGCTCCTGCGAAGCTGTTGCCATTGGACATCGGAGTAAGGCGCGTGAAGTCCTCGATCGACCGGTTCATAGCCGGCATGCGGTCTATTTTATCGCGGGTTACTACGGTCTGCGCTCCGGTACGTCCGGCGCTGATTATCGGGTTGCGGGTACCTACTACGACAACTTCGCCCAAATTATGGGTATCTTCCGTCATCACGATATTGAAGTTCCTTTCTTCGCCGATCACCAGGTTGACGCCTTCGATCTTTTCAGGAGTAAATCCTACGAAAGATACTTCTATCGTGTAGGGGCCTCCGATACGCATACCGTTTATGGTAAAACGGCCGTTCGTCTGGGTAGCCACTACATACACCGTCCCCGAAGGAAGGTGCGTAGCCCTGACGGTAGCACCGGGCAGAGTTTGTTTCTGCTGATCGGCCACCAGTCCGGTTATGCTCGCAGTAGTCACCTGTGCAGAAGCTGTGAGAGCCAGTCCCACAAAAGCGACTATAAACGCAAAACTTCTCAAGAATGTTTTCATAAAGTTAATGGATTTATTACTGTTTATGACTTATTTTCGCTTGTCCGCCGCAAAGGTATCGGAAGGTTTTTGCCGGAAAGTGTTCCCTCTTTTACCATAACGTTAAATAAAAAGCCTGTCGCATCAAACTGCCTGTTCCAGAACATTAGATTCATTTTCAGAACATTATCATTAAAATGGCGGTTTACCTTCCTCATTGTCCGGCACTGCAAATTTAGTATATTTAACAAATATTTTTGTTAACCGGCCGTTTTTTATTCCAAATCTTTGATTTTTATTTTATAACCTTCTTTTGGAGACGTATACTGCCGTTTTCGTACATTTGAGGTATAAAAAATAGGAACACCTTAAACAAATACGGGAAATCATGTATGGAAAACTCAAAAATCACCTGCAGCAGGAACTGGAGGGGATAAAAAAAGCCGGGCTGTTCAAGAACGAACGCATCATCGCATCCCCCCAAGGGGCGGAGATCACCCTGGCTGACGGGAAAAAGGTCATCAATTTCTGCGCCAACAACTACCTGGGATTGGCGGACAATCCTGAACTGATCGAAGCTGCCAAGGAAGCGATGGACTCCCGGGGATACGGGATGTCCTCCGTCCGCTTTATCTGCGGCACACAGGATATCCATAAAACGCTCGAAAAGAAAATAGCAGAATTTTACGGCACGGAAGACACGATCCTTTATGCCGCCTGCTTCGACGCCAACGGCGGGGTATTCGAGCCGCTTTTCGACGAGAACGACGCGATCATCTCAGACGCGTTGAATCATGCCTCCATCATCGACGGGGTACGCCTGTGCAAAGCGGCCCGCTACCGATATGCGAACAACGATATGGCCGACCTCGAGAAGCAACTCCAGGACGCCCAAAAAGCCGGGCATCGGTTCAAGATCATAGTGACCGACGGGGTATTCTCGATGGACGGCGTAGTGGCCAACCTGAAAGCTATCTGCGACCTGGCCGAAAAATACGACGCCCTGGTGTTGGTAGATGAATCGCATGCCGCCGGATTCATCGGTAAGACGGGTCGGGGAACGATAGAACACTGCGGGGTGGAAGGCCGGGTGGATATCGTGACCGGGACCTTAGGTAAAGCACTCGGCGGGGCGATGGGCGGCTATACGACCGGGCCGAAGGAGATCATCGAGATGCTCCGCCAGCGTTCCCGGCCCTACCTGTTCTCCAATTCACTCTGCCCGTCCATTGTTGGGGCCGCTACCAAAGCCTTCGAAATGGTCATGCGGGATACCGCCCTGCGCGACCGTACGGAAGCCAACACGCGCCGCTTTAAAGAAGGAATAAAAAAAGCCGGGCTGGATGTCAAACAGGGAGATTCGAGCATCATCCCGGTGATGTTATACGACGCGCCATTGGCCCAGAAAATGGCCGAGCGCTTGCTCGAAGAGGGTATTTACGTGACCGGTTTTTTCTACCCGGTAGTACCCAAAGGACAGGCGCGCATCCGCGTACAGATCTCGGCCGCCCACACGCCGGAACAGATAGACCGAGCCGTAGCCGCTTTTGCCAAAGTAGCGCGGGAACTGGGAGCCGTCAAATAACATCCGGATAAAGGTTATAAACTAAAAATAAAGACATGAAAAAAATCTGTTTATTAGGCTGCGGCCTGCTTTTGCTGCTGCTATCGGCCTGCAAGGGGAATGGAAACGCCGAAGCCCCGGCAACCTCCATGACAGGCAACGACCGGGATGAACATGGCTGCATCGGCTCCGCCGGTTATTTGTGGAGCCAGGCATTGGAGCGTTGTATCCGCCCATTCGAGGACGGCATTAAACTGCTCCCCACGGAAAAACAGGAAGGTCAATCGGCCGTATACGCTGCTTTCGCCGTTTTTCCGGCGGATTCGCTGCACGCGGAACTTTTCCTGCCCAAGGAGGGCAACGTCGTGCTCGACCGCCGGAAACTCCCTTCGGGCGGTTATGCCTGGAACCAGGAGGATGACGATACGTACAACCTGCGCCACGATGCGGACGGCAAATGGATCGTCGAGCGCCGCGCGAAAGTCCTTTTCCGGCAGGAATAAATAGAATTCCCCTAAACCGCGAAGCGGGGCCCAAATGGGCCCCGCTTCGCGGTTTAGGGTCGGGAGGATCAATCCCCGGCCACCAGACCGAACAGTACATAGGCCACTACCAAGGTCAATACAATGTTGAACAACTGGGCGAGGGTAAAAGCGATCATCGGCTTTTTATTCTCCTGGGAGAAAAGCTGCTTGAAATTCGTTTCCAGCCCTATGCTCACGAAAGCGATGGCAAAGAGCGCCTCCCGGAAATTCTTGTTGGCTACACTGCCTATCTCTTTGGCTGTGCCGGCATCGAAACAGGTGCTGAAAACGATGGACACGATCACAAACCCGAGTACGAATTTCGGGAACCGCTGCCATAGCACGGAAGCGGTGGGTTTTTCTTCCCTTTGCGTACCTTTATACGACCAATAGATGGATATCAGGAACGCCGCCAACCCCAGCAGCACATTCTGGGACGATTTGATGATCACGCTGTACTTTTCCGCCGTTTCGCCGAGGAATTTCCCCGAAGCCACCACAGCGCCTGTGGTGTCGATCGTCCCGCCGAGCCACGCACCCGCTACTTCCTGCGAAAGACCCATTTTAGTGGCCAGCCAGGGCATAATGTACATCATGGGAATAGCCATGACCAGCACCAGCGATATCACATAGGACAGCTTTTTATTGTCCCCTTTGATGGCCCCGCAGGTAGCGATAGCTGCCGATACCCCGCATATAGATACGGCACTGGCCAGCATCGTGGACATTTCGCGGTCTACTTTCATCTTCCGGGCGATCCAGAAGGCAAAATACCACACGCTGAACACCACCACCAGCGATTGCAAAATGCCGAAGAACCCAGCCTTGAGTATTTCGGAGAATATCACCGACGACCCGAGCACCACCAGGCCGGTCTTGATGAAGAATTCGCTCTGCATAGCCGGCCGGAGCCACTGCGGAATCCCGATAAAATTGCTGATAATAAGTCCTATCGCCACCGAGAAAAGCACCGACTCCAGTCCGAGAGTTTTGATGGCGGGGATACGGGTGATGTACATGGCTGCTGCCGCAATGACGAATATGGCGGCGAACGAGGGGAATAAATGCTTTGTATCGCGCTTCATGAACCGGAACCCGGCAAAAGTAAGCACATACAGAAATACGAACATATAGAGCAGTTGGGCGACATCACCCGCCGAAGAAAGCGATGCGGGGAGTACCGGCATCAGATTGAGGTTTCCGGTCAGACCCAAGGCGATAGCGAACAGCATGATGATCCCGCCCAGCAGGACGGTAGTCCAGTCTTCGTTGCGCAAAGAGTGTATCAGGGATTTGTTTTTCTTCATTTTAAATTACTTTTAGTTATAATAGATAACTTTTGATTATGGATTAGAAAAAGGCAAATGTACGGTATTTTCCCAAAACCGGAAACCCGTTTTTCGAAAAAACAGTTCCTTTCCCCTACAGTGTCGCCTACATATCCTTAGAGCGCAAAAAAAAACCCTTCGCTTTTGGCGAAGGGTTTTTGGGTATGGCTAAAAAGCCGTGATTATCTATGGTCAGGCTTTCTCCTGTCCGTCTGCATTGCTCCAGTTCTCGGATGCGAGGCGGCGGTACGAATTGTAACGCCACTTGGCATTGGCCTGGGTAGCAGCGAACAATTCGTCTGCTTCGGCCGGGAACGCTTTCTTGAGCGAAGAGAAGCGGATCTCGTCCATGATATAGTCGTTGAATTTGTCCCAGTTGGGCTCCTTGCTGTCCAGAGTAAACGGATTCTTTCCGTCTTCCTCCAGTAACGGGTTGTACCGGTACAAATGCCAGTATCCGCATTCCACAGCTTCTTTTTCAACCTGCTGGGAATTGGTCAGCCCTTGTTTGATACCATGGTTGATACACGGCGAGTACGCAATGATCAGCGATGGCCCGTCATAGGCTTCGGCCTCTTTCATGGCTTTGAGGAGCTGGTTGTTGTTGGCCCCCATAGCCACCTGAGCCACATATACGTAACCGTAGGACATGGCCATCATACCGAGGTCTTTCTTGCGCACGCGCTTACCGGAAGTGGCGAACTTGGCCACGGCACCCAGCGGGGTCGATTTGGACGACTGTCCGCCCGTATTGGAGTAAACCTCGGTGTCGAGCACCAGTACGTTCACATTTTCGCCGGAAGCCAGCACGTGGTCCAGACCTCCGTAACCGATATCGTATGCCCAGCCGTCGCCGCCGACGATCCACTGGGAACGTTTTACCAGATAATCCTTCAGCACGGCGATCTCCTTGCACTGCGGGCACTTGCACGATTCCACCAGCGGAACGATCTTCTCTGCCAAAGCGGCCGTCTCGGCAGCGCTCTTGCGGTTCTGTATCCATTGGGTGAACAGTTCTTTAGCCTCAGCCGGGCAGGAAGCATCTTCCATGGCTTCCTTCATCAGCTGTTCGATGCGGTCGCGCATCCGCTCGCTGCCCAGGTGCATACCTAAGCCGAACTCGGCATTATCCTCGAACAGAGAGTTGGCCCATGCCGGCCCTTGGCCTTCTATGTTGCAGGTATACGGGGACGAGGGGAACGATCCGGAATAGATCGAGGAGCAGCCCGTCGCATTGGCCACCATCATATGGTCGCCGAAAAGCTGGGTCATCAGGCGGACGTAAGGCGTTTCGCCGCAGCCGGCGCAGGCTCCCGAGAACTCGAAGAGAGGCTGGGAGAACTGGCTGTTCTTCACGTTCTGGGTTTTGTCTACCAGATGGCTCTTGTATCCTACCTTTTCGTGCAGGTATTCGAATACGCCCTGCATCTGTACCATCTGGTCGAGAGGCTTCATCACCAGAGATTTTTCCTTGGTCGGGCACACCTCCACGCAGTTGTTGCAGCCGGTGCAGTCCAGCGGACTCACCTGGATGCGGAAACGGTATTCCTTGAGCGAACCGACGGCCTGTTTGGTCTCGATACCTTCCGGAAGCTTGCTGGCTTCCTCTTCGGTGAGCAGGAACGGGCGTATCGCAGCGTGAGGGCACACATAGGCGCACTGGTTACACTGAATACATGTCGAGGCATTCCAGAACGGAACCGTCACAGCGATACCGCGCTTCTCATAAGCAGCCGTACCGGCGGGCAGCGTACCGTCCTCCCGGCCTACGAACACGCTCACGGGCAGGTCATCGCCCATCTGGGCATTAACCGGATCGGCCACTGTGGTAACGAATTCGGTAGCGGCAGGGCGCTCGGCATGCACCACGTGGAACGTCGGGTCGAGCTTAGCCCATTCGGCGGGTACGTCCACCTTGACGTATTCTCCTCCGCGGTCTACGGCGGCATTATTTTTGGCTACGATATCCGCACCCTTCTTGCCGTAGGATTTTTCGATGAAGTGCTTCATCTCCTTCACGGCCAGGTCGTACGGGATCACGTTGGCGATCTTGAAGAACGCCGACTGCAGGATCGTATTGGTACGTCCGCCGAGCCCTATCTCGCGGGCGATCTTCGTCGCATTGATGATATAAAAATTGATATGCTTGGCTGCCAGTATGTGTTTTACGGAATCCGGCAGCAGGGCCTTGGTCTCTTCGGCATTGTAAAGGCTGTTCAGCAGGAACGTGCCTCCCTCCTTGATGCCGCGCAGCATATCGTATTTCTGCAGGTAAGGCGTTACATGGCAGGCCACGAAATTAGGCGTGGTCACCAGGTAAGGCGTATCGATAGGCTTGTCGCCGAAACGAAGGTGCGAACAGGTGAAACCGCCCGATTTCTTGGAGTCGTACGAGAAATAGGCCTGGCAATATTTATCGGTCGATTCGCCGATGATCTTGATCGTATTCTTGTTGGCACCCACCGTACCGTCGGAACCGAGTCCGAAGAATTTCGCCTCGAACGTTGTATCGTCGGCCAGGGAGATCTCCTCCTTCTGGGGCAGCGACAGGAACGTCACGTCGTCCACAATACCCACCGTAAAGCCGTTCTTGGGCTCCGGGAGTTCCATGTTCTCGTACACGGCGATGATCTGCGAAGGGGTCACGTCCTTGGACGAAAGGCCGTAACGGCCGCCTACCACGTACTCGAGGTTCTTGCGAGCCTTGCACAGCACGTTGCGCACGTCCAGATACAACGGTTCGCCGTCGCTTCCGGGTTCTTTCGTACGATCGAGCACGGTGACGCGTTTTACGCTTTCAGGCAGTACGTTCAGCAGGTATTTCGGGGAGAACGGGCGGTACAGGCGTACCAGGATGACGCCGGTCTTTTTGCCCTGTTTGTTCAGGTAGTCCACCGTCTGGCGGATAGTGTGCGTTACCGATCCCATCGCGATGATCACGTGCTCCGCATCGGGGGCTCCGTAGTAATCGAACGGGTGATATTCGCGGCCCGTGGCCTTGGATACCTGGGCCATATAGTCGGCTACGACCTCGGGAACGGCGTCGTAGAAAGGATTGGACGCTTCACGCGCCTGGAAGTACACGTCGGGATTTTGGGCGGTACCGCGGGTCACGGGGGCGTTCGGGTTGAGCGCCCGGCGGCGGAAATCTTCCAGCGCTTTTTGGTCTATCATCGCTTTTACCGCATCGGCATCGATGTCCTCGACTTTCTGTATCTCGTGGGAGGTACGGAAGCCGTCGAAGAAATGCACGAACGGGATACGGGTCTTCAGGGTGGCCAGGTGCGATACGGCAGCCAGGTCCATCGCTTCCTGCACTCCGGCCGAAGCCAGCATGGCGAATCCCGTCTGGCGGGCCGCCATCACGTCGCTGTGGTCGCCGAAAATGGACAACGCCTGTGCGGCCAGCGAACGGGCCGATACATGGAATACGCACGGGAGAAGTTCTCCGGCGATCTTATACATGTTGGGGATCATCAGCAGCAATCCCTGAGAAGCGGTATACGTGGTGGTCAGGGACCCGGCCTGCAAAGCGCCGTGTACGGCACCGGCGGCGCCGCCTTCGGATTGCATTTCGACAACCTTGACGGTTTCGCCCCAGAAGTTTTTCTTACCCGCAGAAGCCCATTCGTCCACATACTCGGCCATCGTCGAGGACGGCGTAATGGGATAAATGGCTGCCAACTCCGAAAAGAGGTAAGAAACGTGCGCTGCGGCGTAGTTGCCATCGCAGGTGATGAATTTCTTTTCTTTTGCCATCTTTGTATATTTTTTAATTACTCTTTTTCCTTAACGAAACTACAAAATATATTGATTCCCGCCGCAGGCTCCCGCCCGCCGGGAAGAATTATTTTTGGCCTTTGCTCCTGATATACCGGTCTATCGCCTGTGCGGCCTTGCGTCCGGCACCCATAGCCAGGATGACCGTGGCGGCTCCCGTCACCGCATCGCCGCCGGCAAATACACCTTCACGGGTGGTCTGTCCGTCCTCGTTGGCCGTCAGACAGCCTCTTCGGTTGGCCTCCAACCCGGGCGTTGTGATCTTCAGCAGCGGATTGGGCGAAGTCCCCAGAGCCATGATGACCACATCGGCATCGATGGTAAATTCCGAGCCTTTTACTTCTATCGGGCGGCGGCGTCCGCTTTCGTCCGGTTCGCCGAGTTCCATACGGACACATTCCATGCCTTTTACCCGTCCCTGTTCGTCACCCAGCACCCTTACCGGATTGGTCAGGAATTCAAAAACGATGCCTTCCTGTTTGGCGTGGTGGACTTCCTCCACGCGGGCGGGAAGTTCCTTTTCGGTACGGCGGTACACGACGCTCACTTGGGCCCCGAGCCGCAGCGCGGTGCGGGCGGCATCCATGGCCACATTGCCCCCTCCTACGACCACGACTTTTTCCCCGACATAGATCGGAGTGTCGGATTTCGGGTCGTAAGCCCGCATCAGGTTGGCGCGGGTGAGGAATTCGTTGGCGGATACGACCCCGTTCAAACTTTCGCCCTCAATACCCATAAAATTAGGCAGGCCGGCCCCGCTGCCGATGAAAACGGCTTCGTAGCCGTCCTCTTCCATCAGCGAGTCTATCGTGACCGTACGGCCGACGATCACATTGGTCTCTATCTCTACGCCCATCTTGCGGACATTGTCTATTTCATACCCGACGACCTTTTCCTTGGGCAGACGGAACTCCGGTATCCCGTATTCCAGTACGCCCCCGGCTTTATGCAGGGCTTCGAATATCTTCACCTGGTATCCCATGGAGGCCAATTCGCCGGCACAGGCGAGCCCGGAAGGACCGCTGCCGATCACGGCTACTTTATGCCCGTTGGAGGGTTTCAGGTCGACTTTTACTTCTTTGCCGTTTTCCCGCATCCAGTCGGCGGTAAAACGTTCGAGCTTACCGATGGACACCGGCTCGAACTTGATGCCCATGATGCAGGAGCCTTCGCACTGTGTCTCCTGCGGGCAGACGCGTCCGCATACGGCAGGCAGGGCACTGTCCTGGGCAATGATCTCGGCCGCTTTTTCTATGTTCCCATTGGTCAGCTCGGCGATGAACTGGGGTATTTTGATCGAAACGGGGCAAGCGTCCACGCATTTGGGTTTCTTACAGTCCAGACAACGCTGTGCCTCCAGTACGGCCTCCTGCTCGGTAAAGCCGTAGCACACCTCTTCGAAGTTGCGCGCCCGCACTTGCGGATCCTGTTCTTTCGGGTATATTCTCGGACCTTTTGCAGCCATTTTCTTTCTACTTTCTTTTAAACGGTTTTCCCGGACAGTTCGTCCATGCACTGGCAGTCACGGGTTTTTTCCACATCGCGGTACATCCCGCTGCGGCGCATTGCCAGGTCGAAATCCACCTGGTGCGCATCGAATTCGGGGCCGTCCACACAGGTAAAACGCACCTGTCCGCCCACCGTCACCCGGCAGGCTCCGCACATACCTGTGCCGTCCACCATCATCGAGTTGAGCGATGCTACGGTGTTTATTCCGTATTCTTTGGTCGCCAAAGCGGCGAATTTCATCATGATCATAGGGCCGATAGCGATGACCTGGTCGTACTTATGCCCCGACTCCATGAGTTCCTTGAAAAGCCCGGTAACCAGCCCGTGGTATCCCCGCGAACCATCGTCCGTAGCGATATATACCTGGGCGCCGAGGGCTTCCATTTCCTTGTCGAGGAGGATAAAATCCTTCGTCTTGCCGCCGATGATCACATCGGCCGAAGCGCCGCGTTCCCGCAACCATTTGACCTGCGGATAGACTGGTGCGGCCCCCACGCCGCCAGCGATAAACAGGCGTTTCTTGGCGCGTAGTTCTTCGTCGGATTCATGCACAAATTCGGACGGATGACCCAGAGGGCCTACGAAATCCGTAAAATAGTCGCCTTTTTTCAGGGCGCATATCTTGCGGGAAGATGCTCCCACTACCTGAATGACGATGGCTACCGTTCCTTTTTCCTTGTCGTAGTCCACGATAGTCAAGGGGATGCGTTCGCCGAGTTCCCCCGTGCGGACGATCACGAACTGCCCGGGGAGGGCCGAAGCGGCCACCCGCGGAGCGAGCACATCCATATAGAATATGTTAGGCGCCAGGAGCCTTTGTTCTACTATCTCGTACATCGGATGTTATATATTTCCTTTTTCGACTTGACTTGCAAAGTTATCAATTATATGACTTGCAGCCAAAAAAAAGCCCGTTTTATCAATTTTTTATAAAACGGGCGGATATTTTGCTGACTTTATCCTAAATCATTCCGGGTATAAAAACGGCTCCTCTTCGTCCGATTCTATACCCAAAGCTTCGTAAATATATTTGTAAGTAGAAAGCAGCACCGGTTTGCCGTCCACGACAGCGATATCGTGCTCGAAATGGGCGGAAGGTTTCACGTCCTTGGTCAGAATCGTCCATCCGTCGGACAGTTCGCGCACGCGGTGCGTACCGAGGTTTATCATCGGCTCGATCGCCAATACCAACCCGTTTTCGATCAGTTCGCCGTGCCCCCTCGACCCGTAATTGGGCACCTGGGGGTCTTCGTGCACTTTCTTTCCCAGGCCGTGCCCGCAAAGTTCGCGCACCACCCCGTATCCGTAATCCTCGCAGTACCGCTGGATCGCATAGCCGATATCGCCGATATGGTTGCCGGCCTTGGCCTGGGCGATCCCCCGGTAAAGGCTCTCCTTGGTCACCTTGAGCAATTTCGCCGTGCGGGGGTCTATCTCTCCTACAGGGAATGTATAAGCGTGGTCGCCGTGGTAACCGTCGAGTTCGGCTCCAAAGTCTATCGATACGATATCTCCTTCTTTCAGGGGTTCTTTATTAGGGATACCGTGTACCACCTGCGCGTTGACCGAGATGCAGCATCCGTTAGGGAAACCATACAACCCTTTGAACGAGGGCTTCGCCCCATGGTCGAGTACGAATTCTTCGGCCAGTTTATCCAAGTGAAGCGTGGAGACCCCGGGTTTTATTTCTGTGGCCAACATTCCTAACGTGCGCGATACGATGAGGGCCGCACGATGGATTTTGGCAATTTCTTCTTTTGTCCGTAAATGTATCATTCTTTAAATCCTCCTCTTTTTTAATTCATCCGGATCCATTTCCACAGATCCTTGTACGTGGGTTTGGCGCCGTACGACAGTAAACCTATGCGGTAGACCTTGGCCGCCACCCAGGTTACGGCCAGGAAAGTGGCCAGCAGCAACACGGCGGAAAGCACGATCTCCCATGCCGGCACGCCGAACGGGATACGCACCATCATCACTACCGGCGAGGTAAGCGGGATCATCGACATCCAGAAGCCCACCGGGCCGTTCGGGTTGTCGATGATGATGATCGCACAATAAAATGCCACCAACAGGGGGATTGTGATAGGCATCACGAACTGCCCGGCATCCGCCGCGGAATCGACCGCCGATCCGACTGCCGCATACAAAGCTGCATAAAGCAGATAACCCAATATGAAAAATACGATGGAGATCAGGCCTATCGCGACAAAATCCACCTGCGACAGCTGGGCGACGACTTCGGCTATCTTATCCGAAGAGCCGGCCGTCTGGGCTACGGTAGCCGCCTGAGCCATTTCAGGGGAAGCATTGACGGTCATCTCGGTCATGGCCTGCGTGCTTTTGTCGTTCATGTAGGTGCTCAAACCGGCGATACCGGCCGCCGAAAGAGTGGCGAGCATCACTACCCACAGCACCAGCTGCGTAATGCAGACCAGGCCGGAGCTGATGATCTTGCCCATCATCAGTTCGAAAGGGCGCACCGAGGAGATGATGACCTCCACGATACGGTTGGTCTTTTCCTCCAGCGTGGAGGTCATGACCATATTCCCGCTGAAGACCATGAACATATACAACATGATACACAGGATGAAAGCCAGGGCCAATTTTACACCCTGGACCACGTCTCCTTCCCCGACCCCGGAATCCTTGCTGATATCCACCATGCGGATGGATACGTTCGCTCCCGTAGCGGCCAAAACTTTAGGGTCGACCCCCAAAAGCTCGATCTTCCGGTCCTTGATGATGCGTTCCACCTGCCGGGATACGGTCGATTGAATCGACATGGGAATATTCTCGTCGTAATAAATGGCCAGCCCGCGCTCGACCACCGCATAGTCCGCTGTAGTATCCGCCGGAATGACCAGCAGTCCTTTTATGCCGTCCCTGCCCACCATTGCCTTGGCCGAATCCAGGGGAACGGCTTGTACGTCCAGCGGGAGCAGTTTGAGATTTTCATCGGTCTCGATCTGTCCGGCCAGTTTGGCGGAGAGGTCGTATACGGCCAGCGTATTGGTCTCGTTCTTGTTGACCACGCTCAGGAAGCCGATCAGGGCCCCTACGGCCACAATGGCGATCGGGGTAATGATACCCACCAGCCAGAACGATTTTTTGCGCACGCGCATCATGTACTCGTGCTTGATGATCAGACCTATTTTGCTTTTCGAAGCCATATTTCGCTATTTTTTCAGTACGTATTCAGTCTTGTTTTTCGCTGCCCCAAAGGATTAAAGGGTCTCTGCGGAAGCCGTAATTCCTCCTTCGCCCTCCACGGCTTTGAAGAAAATGTCGCTCACCGTAGGCATCTGCTCGGCGAACGAATGAATCTGGCCCATGGTAGCCAGTTTGGCCAGCAGTGCGTTCGGATCGCTTAAATTCGCCAATTTGAACAGGGCATACGGTTTGATGCTGCGGGCATCTTCCTCCCAGCCGGCAAATTCGTCGATCGCCTCCAACTGGCCGCGCTGTTCGGCCTGGATGTCGATATCCACTTTGTATATCCCCTGGCGGTAGCGATCCTTGATCCCGGCCACTTCCCCCGAAAGGATGCCTTTTCCTTTATCGACCAGCAGGATGTGGGTACACATCTGCTCGACGGATTCCATACGGTGAGTGGAGAAAAGGATCGTGGTGCCGTTCTTGCACATCTGCTCGATCTCGACGCGGATCAGTTCGGCATTGATCGGGTCGAACCCGCTGAAAGGCTCGTCGAGGATCATCACCTCCGGTTCGTGCAGGACGTTGATGATAAACTGCACCTTCTGCGCCATTCCTTTGGAAAGTTCCTGGATCTTTTTGTCGGCCCAGTTTTCGATGCCAAACTTCCCGAGCCATTTTTTGATCCGCTGTTTAGCCTGGGCGGCGCTCATGCCTTTGAGCTGGGCGAGGTACATCGCCTGGTCCATGACCGTCAGGTTTTTGTACAATCCACGCTCCTCCGGCATATATCCTATATACGCAATATCCTCGCGCACCAGCGGATGCCCCCCGAAATAGATGCGCCCCGACGTAGGAACGAGTATCTGGTTGATGAGCCGTATGAAGGTGGTCTTCCCCGCGCCGTTAGGCCCGAGCAGCCCGAAAAGGCTTCCCCGGGGGATTTCGACATTCAGATTGTCCAGGGCCTTGTGCTGCCCGTAAGTTTTGGTCAGGTTTTCTGCCCGCAGAATGATATCCGCCATATCCTGTATTTCTTAGTTTGCCGGGAATCCCGGATAGAATCGAGAAAATTTTTGCAAATATACGCAGTTTTTGTTTGTACTTTTGCACCCTAAAGCCGTCTTTTAGAGGAGTCGGCCTATTTCAGGAAAAAAAACGTAGTCCCACGCAAATGTCAATACTGGAAATTTTACTGCTCGCCATCGGGCTGTCCATGGATAGTTTCGCCGTATCGGTATCCAGCGGGACGGTCATGCAGAAATTCTCCGCCGCCAAAGCGATAAAAATCGCGCTCTTCCTCGGGGTGTTCCAAGGGCTGATGCCCGTGATCGGCTGGGCGGCCGGCGAACATTTCAAATCGATGATCGAAGAGGTCGACCATTGGATCGCTTTCGGCCTGCTGGCCTTTTTGGGCGTGAAGATGATCCTGGAAAGCCTGCGGGAGAATCCCGACGGCAATCCCTGCGGTTGCGGAGAGGGTTACCGCCCTTGGCGCACACGCACTCTGGTATGTATCGCCCTGGCAACAAGCATTGATGCCTTGGCTATCGGCGTTTCCTTCGCATTCCTGAGTATCAGCATTCTTACTGCCACGGCCATTATATTTGGGGTAACCGTCCTTTCTTCGCTGGCTGGGATCGGTGTGGGATTGCATTTCGGACGCCGGCTCAACCGTTGGGCAGGCATTATCGGGGGCGTGATCCTAATCGGTATCGGTGTCAAGATACTGATCGAACACCTGTTTTTCCAAGGGTGCTGATTCTTCCTTTTTTTATTCTCCGATTGTTCCTGTTCTAACTTTCTTTTGTCTTGGCAAAAGAAAGTTACAAAGAAAATCCGCTTTTTACAGGTCGAAATGGTTCGCTTGCAAACACAATCGGCCTGCCTTATTAAGTCTCGTATAAATCGGAGGTTTTCCTCCCGATCATTCCCCCGGCATGCTCATACGCTGGCGCACTGCCTCGTAAAGTACCGCCGCACAGGCCGCCGAAACATTGAGAGAACCTATATCGCCGTGGAGCGGAAGTTTGGCGCGCTGGTCGGCGATCTTGAGGAGTTGTTTGGATATTCCTTTTTCTTCGTTACCCATTATTACAGCCAGAGGCCCCGTCAGGTCGGCCGAGAACACCGTCTGGTCGGTCTTTTCCGTGGCACAAACGATCTTTAGCCCGGATTGCTGGAGGTAATAGACCGTATCGGTGAGGTTCAGCGATTTACAAACGGGAACCCGGAACATGGCCCCGGCAGAGGCCTTGACGGCATCCGCGCTGATAGGCGCCGCTCCCTGTGCTGCGATAACCACCGCATCCACGCCGGCACATTCCGCTGTACGCACGATAGCCCCGAAATTCCGCACATCGGTCAAATGATCCAGAATGAGCACCAACGGTTGTCTGCCCCGGCCCATCACAGCATCGACAATCCCTTCCACCGAAGCGAACTCGACCGGGGACAAAAAGGCAAATACTCCCTGGTGGTTTTCCCGTGTGAGACGGGAAAGTTTTTCTTCGGGCACCACGTTGTAGGCAATGCCCCGTTCTTTGAGCATATGCATCAGTTCCGACGCACCTTCCCCACGCAGCCCACGTTGGATGAATACCTTATCGGGCATTTTCCCCGAATCGACAGCCTCCATCAGCGGACGGATGCCGAATACGGTCAGTTTTTCATTTTCTTCCATATTTCTGTCTTTTCACATTTTATTTGCGAAGTCGCGGTTTCCCAAAAAATGCCGCAAGATATCTACCCTGCGGCATTTTTGAAATAACAGTCCTTACCGTTTGCCTGCCAGGGCCTCCTCCAGGGAAATACCCAGCGCTTTGGCAAGCCCTGTCCCATAAGCGGAATCGGCCCTGTAACAATTGCGCACATGGCGTTGTTTGATGAAGAGCTCCGTTTCGTCCCCCATATTGCGGGCCGTATTCTCACACAGCACCTGCTGCTGGGCGGGGCTCATCAGGCGGAACAAGTCGCCCGGCTGGGAGAAATAATCGTCGTCGTACTCCCGTTCGTCGTAATTGTACACGTCTCCCGCCGATTTCAAAGGAGGCTCTTTCAACTGTGGGGAATCGGCCCATTCTCCATAACTGTTGGGTTCGTACCCGATAGTGGCCCCATAATTGCCGTCCACCCGCATCTTTCCATCCCGGTGGTAGGCATGGAACGGACAGCGCGGTTTGTTCACCGGGATTTGTTCCGAATTCACGCCCAAACGGTAGCGCTGGGCATCGCCGTATGAGAATAACCTGCCCTGCAGCATCTTATCCGGCGAAAATCCGATCCCTTCGACTATATTCTGCGGATTGAAAGCCGCCTGTTCTACCTCGGCGAAATAATTCTCCGGATTCCGGTTCAGTTCCAGGACGCCCACATCGATGAGCGGGAATTCCTTGTGCGACCAGACTTTGGTCAGGTCGAACGGATTGATCCGGTAAGTATCGGCCTGCTCTTCGGTCATCACCTGTATCTTGAACGCCCATTTCGGGAAATCGCCCCGCTCGATCGCCGAGAAAAGGTCCCTCTGGTGCGAATCGCGGTCGTGGGCAATGATCTCGGCGGCCTGCTCGTCCGTCAGGTTCTTGATGCCCTGCAGGGTGGTCAGGTGGAACTTGACCCACGTGCGCTTGTTGTCCTTATCGTAAAAACTGTAGGTGTGGCTTCCGAATCCATGCATATGGCGGTAGGAAGCGGGTATCCCCCGGTCGCTCATCGTGATAGTTACCTGGTGCAGGGCTTCGGGCAGCAGCGTCCAGAAATCCCAGTTGGAATTCGCACTGTGCATATTGGTCTTCGGATCGCGCTTGACCACATGGTTCAGGTCGGGGAATTTCAGCGGATCGCGCAGGAAAAACACCGGAGTGTTGTTCCCGACCAAATCCCAGTTGCCCGCGTCGGTATAAAATTTCATGGCAAAGCCCCGAATATCGCGTTCCGCATCTGCGGCGCCGCGTTCCCCTGCTACGGTCGAAAAACGCACGAAACATTCGGTTTTCTTCCCGATCTGGGAGAATATCGACGCTCGTGTATATTTTGTAATATCGTGGGTAACGGTAAATGTGCCGTACGCGCCCGATCCTTTGGCGTGCATACGCCTCTCCGGAATGACTTCCCGGTCGAAATGGGCGAGTTTCTCAATGTACCAGGGGTCCTGTATCACCACCGGGCCGCGCAGGCCGGCTGTTTGCGTATTCTGGTTGTCGGCCACAGGCCTGCCGTTGGCGGCCGTTAATTTTTTCTCATTTTTCATAGTTTGATGTCGGTTTGATTGATAGGGTAAAGATAAAAATAATTCCGTGCTCGCGCCGGTTTTGCGGATATTTTGGCAGAAGGCTGCAAAATATTTCCTTGCTTTATACGCCCTCGTTGTTTTCAAAAAACATCCGTCTTTCAAAATCCGGAACAACCTAACAAAATTCCGCCAAATGTCATATATTAGCAAACACGATCCCCGACCACACGCAGTCCGATCATAATAACCATAAGAGATATGACCTTAGTCCAGTTACAATACATCATGGCCGTAGCCCGGTGGGGCAGTTTCACTACGGCCGCCGAAAAATGTTTCGTCACCCAGCCGACCCTTTCGATGCAGGTACAGAAACTCGAGGAAGAACTCAATATCCAAATATTCGACCGGAACAAAAAACCAGTATCCGTGACACCGGTCGGGCGGCAAATCGTTGCGCAGGCGGCCGTGACAGTTGGAGAATCGATGCGGATAAAAGATATCATCGATGAAGCCAAAGGCTCCATTTCCGGCGAATTCCACCTGGGCATCATCCCATCGGTCATGCCGGCATTACTCCCTATTTTCCTGCGGACCTACACCCGGAAATTCCCGAAAGTCGTGCTTCACTTGGAAGAACTTCAGACGAACGATATGATCTCAGCCCTGAAAGGCCGGGTAATCGATGCGGGAATAGCCGCTACCCCACTGGAAGATAATAGCTTAGTAGAACAACCCCTATACCTCGAACCGATGTTGGCTTTTGTAGACCGAGAATCTGCCCTATACGGTAAGAAGAAGATTACACCGCAAGACCTGTCCGAAGAACAACTCTTGCTTCTGGAAAACGGGCATTGTTTCCGCAATAGCGTACTCAACCTTTGCCAGGAAGCCCACAAAAATGCCCAAAGGCAAAAGTTTCGCCTTTCGAGCGGGAATTTCGACACGCTCATCGGCCTGACTAAAGACGGGTTCGGCACGACCGTGCTCCCATATTTGAATACCCTTTCTCTTTCAGGGGAAAATCGGTTGATGTTGCGCGAATTTGAAAAACCCATCCCTTCCCGGGAGATCAGCCTGATCCGCTCGACCACCCAACTCCGCCGGAAAGTGTCGGACTCTATCGTCGAGACTATCCGCGGGATCATCCGGGGGATGATCATGCTGGACCAGACGAAAGTCATCAGTCCGATCGAAGGCCAAAAATCAAAAGAAGTAGCCGTTTAAAGAAAACTCACGCAAAAACGAAAAAAGCGTCCGGGATTTTCAAAAATCCCGGACGCTTTTTAAGTATTTATTTCGTTGGTTTATAGCTGATTGATCTCGAAAAGAACATTTTCGTTAACATTTATACAAACTTCCTTCGGCCACTTCCCTGCAAATATTCGACTCTCGAGAGGCTTTAACGCCCCAGAAAAATGAGCAGCACCGAAATATCGGCCGGACTGACCCCGCTGATCCTCGAGGCTTGGGCAATATTTTTCGGTTGCACTTTTTCCAGCTTCTGCCGGGCCTCTATTGAAATAGACTGAATTTTCATGAAATCGAAACCTTCAGGGATCACCACATTCTCCAGCCTGGCGAGTTTGCGGACATTCTCTTTTTCTTTTTCTATATAGCCTTCGTATTTGATATAGATTCCCGCCTGCTCGACTGCGTCCGGACCGATGGAATTTTCTCCGATAAACCGGTCAAGAGTTGGGAATGTTTTTCGCATATCCTCCATCGAAATATTGGGACGCGCTAATACCCTATCGGCCTTGCAACCTTGGGAGAGCAAGGCAGAATTTTTGCTTTCCAAAAGCGCCTGAGTTTGCTGGGGAGTAACCGAAAAATCTCGGAAAAAAGCGACTAATTCCTCGGATTGCCGCACCTTTTTTTCCACACGCCATAGCGCCTCGTCCCCCACAGTCCCCAAAGAATGAGCCAAAGGAGTCAGCCGGATGTCCGCATTGTCGCCCCGCAGAAGTGTACGGTATTCTGCGCGGGAAGTGAACATCCGATAAGGTTCCTGGGTACCTTTGGTCACCAGGTCGTCTATCAGCACCCCGATATAAGCCTGATCCCGGCGCAGGATAAATTCGCCTTCCCCTTTCACCTTCAGTACCGCATTGATCCCAGCTATCAAGCCCTGGCCGGCGGCCTCTTCATAACCAGTCGTTCCGTTTATCTGCCCGGCAAAATACAGCTTTTTTATCCGCTTCGTTTCCAGCGTAGGGTTCAGCTGGGTCGGCGGGAAATAATCGTATTCTATGGCATAGCCCGGTCGCAGCATTTTTGCATTCTCAAACCCTTTTACTTTGCGCAGCGCACGGATCTGGATATCCTCAGGGAGTGAAGTAGAGAATCCGTTTATGTACATCTCGACGATCCCTTCGCCTTCAGGCTCGACGAATAACGGATGGGAATTTTTCTCGGCGAAACGGTTTATTTTGTCCTCTACCGAAGGGCAGTAGCGAGGCCCAACTCCTTTTATCCTTCCGGTGAACAGGGGCGAACGATCGAATCCCTCCCGAAGTACGGCATGGACTTCTTCATTGGTGTAAGCCATCCAGCAACTTTCCTGATGTTCTAAAGGAGGTGTATCCGAAAAAGAAAAGCGGCCGGGAACCTCATCGCCTTTTTGCTCGGTCATCTGGGAAAAATCCAGCGAACGGGCATCGATCCGGGGCGGCGTCCCTGTTTTCATACGGCCGGATTCAAAACCCAAGGCCACCAACGATTGGGTAAGTCCTTCAGCAGAAGGCTCCGAAATACGGCCTCCCGTAAATTGCTTTTCCCCGATATGTATCACGCCTCCCAAAAAAGTCCCGTTGGTCAGGATCACAGTATCGGCCAGTGCCTCCACCCCCAGGGCGGTACGGACTCCCGTTACCACATCCCCGTCGACCAATATCCCGGTTACCGTATCGGAAAACAGATCGAGGCCGTCCGTATATTCCAATTCCGAGCGCCACTGCTGCGAGAATTTATATTTATCACATTGAGCCCGGGGACTCCACATGGCAGGTCCTTTGGACAGATTGAGCATCTTGAACTGGATCGCCGTCAGATCGGTCACAATGCCGGAATACCCCCCCAGCGCATCTATTTCGCGAACGATCTGGCCCTTTGCAATACCTCCCATGGCGGGATTGCAGGACATCTGGGCGACATTCTGTAAATTCTGAGTGATGAGCAGTGTTCGGCATCCCATGCGGGCAGCTATGCGGGCAGCCTCGCAACCGGCATGCCCCCCTCCCACTACGATCACCTGATATTTTGAAACGAATACGGACATACTATATTCTTTATTCAAGGCGCAAAATTAGCGCAAACCTTGCGCACATCAAAAAAATAATATCGAAATCAAAACGGTTGTTCCACGTGGAACAACCGGAACTTTTCTATATTGTGTTCCACGTGGAACTAAAAATATTTTACGTACGCCAAGAACAATAGGTAAACGATCATGTTCACAAACGAGAAAAGTGCCGATGCCCGCTGGTAATACTCCACTTGCTTTTTATTCAGACGGACGATCATCATAACGGCCGCCTGGAAAATGAACAGCACCATCGGGGCGTACATAGCGGTCAGAGCGATGTAATTATTCACGATTACCCCGGAAAGAATGTCCCAATGGAACAGCCGGGACGCCCACAGGATGACGAGCGAAATACTGCTCAGCAGATTTATGCTGTTGATATACCCGTACAATCTTTCCATCTATCTGATCTGGTTTACTCTTTATTTTAATTGCAAATCGGCACAAAGATACGAATTGAGCCTTACTTTCGGGAGGAGCTCTTTAAAACTTCACAAATACCGAAAAGGACTTGCCCGGCATCCCCGACCACCCCGTAATCGGCATACTTGAAAATCTCCGCACGGGGGTCGGTATTTATGGCCAACACTTTTTCGGAGCGAACCATTCCGGCGATATGCTGCAATGCCCCGCTAATCCCTGCCGCCACATAAAGCCGCGGAGCGACCTTCGCTCCGGTTTGCCCCACATGCTCAAAATACGGTCGGATGCCAGCCTGATAAACGGGGCGAGTACACCCGATCGCCGCACCGGTAAACTCCGCTAATTTTTCGATCGTTTTCCATGCTTCGGGATTTACACCCATGCCTCCGCTTACGATCACGGGCGCCGCATGAAGATTTTTATGGGCCGGCAGGATTTCTTCGCTCAATAGTTCCGTCTCCGCAGGCAAACTTTTAGGAATATCGCCGCTTTCGGTTTCAGCCAATATACGCCCTGAAAAAAGGGAGACTTCTTCATTTTCCGCATTTTTATTTTTCCCTTCCAAGGCGTCCCGTAAAATATCGGCCAATACCCTATAATCATCCGCCGGGAAAAACCGGACGGCATCCCGCGGCGGCATCATCTGGTAATGGCGGTAAGTCCGCTTCGGAAATATGTTTTCATCTCCTTCCCGTACAGGCAAAGGGCTGCGCATCGACAACATCATTTCCCGCATGGAAGGGATACGTATCTGCTCTTCAGGATAGATCGCCTTGGTGCAGGCGAGGATCACCGGGGTTTTCACCCGAAGCTGCTGTTGCCGGGTATCCGTTTGGCGGGTCACATAAAGTCCACCCCCGGAAACGGAAAAATCGGAAACGTCTTCCAACAAACCAATTCCGGATAGTTCGGACAAATATCCCGGAAATTCTCCGGATGCATAGTCCCATCCCGCCTGCCCGCAAAGAATGATATCCGCCGGATGCTCTTTCAAAAAATCCGAGACACCCCTTGCTGCCACATAAGAATCTAAAGGACAATTATTTATCCTTGAAACGAATGGAGTCCCCATCGCCAGCGCATAGCGCAATGCCCGCCCGCCCTCCGCCGGGCATACACTGACAGCAGAAACCTCGGCATCGGCAGACAACGCTTTTGCGAGGACTTGCTTATCTAACTGGCTGACAGACAGCGCATCGGAAGAGATCGACACCGCATCTTTTCCGCTGTCTATCCGTATATTCGAGTAGATGTCCGAAGAAAGGCTGAGCGCAACGAGTATTTTCATGATCCGGGCGGGGAGTGTTTATCCGGACAAAGATAAATTTTTTCATAATATCCGCCTTTGCACACCCGAAACTTTCGGGTATTTATTAGATTTGCAGGACGGATTCCATCCCGGCTAACAAATACCAAAATAAAACCCAGTATCATGGATACGAACACTCCTAAAGTCTCCGGACGCATCCAGCGCCTGGAGCCATCGGCCACCCTGGCGATGTCGGCCAAAGTCCGCGAACTCAAAGCGCAGGGAGTCGATGTGATCAGCCTTTCGCTCGGCGAAACGGACTTCTTTACGCCCGACGCCGTCAAAGAAGCCGCAAAAAAGGCGATCGACGACAACTACAGCTTTTATTCGCCCGTGGCAGGCTACCCGGAACTCAAAAAAGCCGTGTGCCTGAAGTTCAAGCGCGACAACAATTTGGATTACCAACCCAACCAGATCGTGGTGTCCACCGGCGCAAAGAACTCCCTTTACAATGTAATGCAGGTCCTGGTAGACAAAGGAGACGAAGTCCTGGTACCTGCCCCGTATTGGGTAAGCTACGTAGAGATCATTAAACTGGCCGAAGGAACCCCGGTCATCATGCCCACGACGATCGAAACGAACTTCAAGATAACCCCCGAACAACTCGAGGCGGCTATCACCCCTAAAACTAAGGCCATCATCTACTCTTCCCCGTCCAACCCGACGGGCGCCGTCTACACACGCGAAGAACTTAAGGCCCTGGCCGAAGTGTTCGCCCGCCATCCGCAGGTGTTCATCATCTCGGACGAGATCTACGAACATATCAACTTTACGCCCGAAGGACATACGTCCATCGCCGAATTCCCGGAAGTATACCCGCAAACCATCGTGGTGAACGGACTGGCCAAGGCTTATGCCATGACCGGATGGCGCATCGGCTTTATCGGCGCCGCTCAGTGGATCGCCAAAGCGTGTGAAGACCTTCAGGGACAGGTAACTTCCGGCACCAACTCGGTCGCTCAGGAAGCCGCCGTAGCCGCCCTGAATGCCGACCCGGAAAAAATGGTCAAGCCCATGGTGAAAGTATTCGCCGGCCGCCGCGAATTAGTTCTCCAGAAACTGGCCGAAATCCCCGGATTCAAGACTGACATCCCATACGGAGCGTTCTACGTATTCCCGGATATTTCCTATTACAAGGGAAAAACGCTGGGAGGACACAAGATCAACACCTCGGACGACCTATGCCTTTACCTGCTGGCCGAAGCCCACGTAGGGTTGGTAGCCGGTTCTTCTTTCGGCAACGACGACTGCATCCGCCTGTCGTACGCTGCCAGTGAAGAGGTGCTCTCCGAAGCCATTCGGCGAATTAAGGAAGCCCTGGCAAAATAAGGCTTTCGTGCAAGCAAACAAAACCCCGTAACTTTCGTTGCGGGGTTTTTATATGCGGAAACCACTCACAGCATTCCCAATTCTTTAAACATAGTCCTGTACACAGCCGCCTTTTCCGCCAAAGGCCGGGGATAGGCCCGCGAGGTTGACGGCATCCGGTACAGGGAGATTTCCCGTCCGTCTATAGCAAACCGGGTATAACTTCCTACAGGGGGTTCCTGTACCGGGGAAGGAAGAATGGACAACAGCGTATCCATCGCCTTCTGCCCTGTGACGGCTATCGCCTGGCAAGAAGGCACGCGGCGTATCGCCCCCACAATATCCGACGAGCGGACAACCTCCAGGAATTTATCGGATGCATTATTTTTCAAACGCACGATCTCATCGGCCGTATCGCCCATCCCGATACCCTTTTCCCGGCAAAATGCTTTTGCTTTATCGATATCGAACTGCCTGGGCGCTTTTAAGAAATAATCCTTGTCGGCGTAGAATAGCATCCCGAAAACGCGCCACATGTCGTTCTGGATATTCGGATAGTAAAAATCCATCGACCAGCGCTCCCGGGCGGGGGGAAAACTGCCTAAAAGTAATAGCCGTGTGCCCTCGGGCAGAAAGAAGCCCCAGGGATGCCGTTCGCTCTGCATCGATCCTAAATCTTAAGACGGATATGTATCTTGCTCAACAACCAAGCGATCCATACGGCCGCCAAAGAGTAGATTGCGCAGCGCACAAGCCCTTCCCAGCCACTGTAGGTAAACGAAGGCCAGTGGACGTGCAAAAGAATCATCAGGTTTCCGGTGATATACGGAATCATGTAGCAGGTAAGCGTAAGCGTCCCGGCCGGTTTTATTATGGCAAACCACGAAGTTTTTCCTTTCACGTCGCAGATATAGTGCAGCAGGGCTACCATCGGGAAGAACATCGCGCAGCAGTAGAAAAGCCATGTAGGCGTCGCCTGCATTTTGGAAATGATCCACCAGTTGTGCGCTACCAGGCCGGAGATAAACATCACCACCCCGATCGCGACCATCGTCCCGTAAAATTTGCCCGGCGCTTTGACATCGGCGTATTTCTGCATGATTACAGCCGACAGCATCCCGGCTACGGACAATGCATACAGCACCGGCTGGCTCGGAATGAGCTGGGCCCAAGTTCCTTTGAAGGCCCCGGCGAACGTCAGCAGGCAGCAGGCTACCAGCACCAGGAATGCGATAACCACTTTCTTCAGGTTGGAACCGGTAAACAGGTAAACGAGCGACGTACCGAGGTATGACCATCCGATAAGTCCCAGTATGCCCCACCATTTTGTGCCGAAACTCTGACCCTCTTTGGGCGTGAAGATCACGAACAAATATACCAACAACGCGATACCCAATACTTTCAACCCGGTATAGAGGTATTTCTTCCAGTCCGAGGCTTTAGGATAAAGATTCCACACGAGGAAGAATCCCGCTACCATCAACAGCGAGAACCAGGCCGAAGGAATACCCGAAGCAACGGCATCGTAACTGCCTTTGTTGACCGTGAAAAGCCCCATCACCACCAGCGCTACCGTACGGAGCAGCACATGAATAACTATCTGGAATTTATTATCACCCTTGCGGATACGGTTCTGCACGGCAAAAGGCACTGCCATACCCATTGCAAAGAGGAATGCCGGGAATATCACGTCGGAAAATCCCATCATATCCTCGTGTACCGTGGCATGGTACATCCAGTGCGGCAGGTCTTTCACGCCGGCGTATTCGTTCACCCAAAGCATCAAAAACATGGTGAGTGCCCGGAATACGTCGAGCGACTGTATTCTCACGGCTTTTTTGGAAATATTCATGATCTTATCTCGTTTTTTAGAAAAGGTTCCGATAGTAGAAAACAAATATACCTTTTTTTAACAAAGCGGCAACCCTTCCTCCGAATTTTTATGTCGCAATACGGACGGAAAATGCTATTTTTGTTTCCTGCAATAATCAACATTTACCGAAACGAGAATGAAAAAGACTTTATTGGCATTGGCATTCGGTCTGCTGCTCTGCATACCGGCCACGGCACAGATAAAAATAGGCGGCCGTTCGCTCGACACCGGAAAACTGCTCGATGCGGGCAAGAACGTAGCGGCAGCCGTCACCCTTTCGGACGCCCAGATCGCCAAACTGTGCGCCGACGCGGTGGCACAGATGGACAAGGAAAACAAAGTCGCCCCCGATTCTTCGGCCTACGCCAAGCGGCTTAAACGCCTGACGGAACACGTGCGTGTAGACGGGCTGAACCTGAATTTCAAGGTATATCTCACCCAGGATATCAACGCTTTCGCCTGCGGGGACGGCAGCGTACGGGTATTCAGCGGATTGATGGATATCATGGACGACGACGAACTGATGGCCGTAGTGGGCCACGAGATCGGCCATGTGGTGCATACGGACAGTAAGGACGCTATGAAAGGCGCCTATATGCGGGCAGCCGGGCGCAGCGCCCTGGGTTCGGCCGGAGGAACACTGGCCAAACTGACGGATTCCCAGCTGGGCGATATTGCCGAAGCCTTGGCCGGGGCACAGTACTCTCAGAAACAGGAATCCGAAGCGGATGAATACGGCGTGGCTTTCTGCGCGGAGAACAAACTGGACCCCTATGCGATGTCCCGCTCGCTCGACAAACTGGTCAAACTCTCCGAAGGGAGCGGCCAGCAGGCCTCGATGCTGCAAAAAATGTTCTCGGATCATCCCGACAACGCCAAACGCGTAGAGCGCACCCGGGCGCTGGCCGACAAAATGACGGGGAAGACAAGCGGAACGATGAACTAAAAAAGATACGAAAATGAAAATAGCTGTCCTGGGAGGTGGAAATATGGGAGGCGCCATCGCGGCCGGTGTCGTTTTATCCGGCGTGGCTCCGGCGGAAAACGTATGTGTGACGCATGCCCGCCCGGCCCTGACCGAGCGGTTGGAAAAGGAAGGCCTGCACATCCGGATCGGTTCCGATAATGCCGAGGCCACAAAAGAAGCGGATATCGTGTTCCTGGCGGTAAAACCCTGGCTGGCCGAAGCGGTGCTCAAGGAGATCGCCCCGGTACTGAATCCTGACAAACAAGCCGTCGCTTCGGTGGTGGCCGGACTGTCTTTTGCCAAGATGAAAGAATACCTGGGCAAATCTCCCGCCTTATTCCGCGTGATCCCGAACACCGCCGTTTCACTGGGGCAGAGCACGACGTTCGTCAGCGCGGACGGGGCGAGCGAAAAACAGCAAAAGGAGATGATGTCTATTTTCGAAGCGCTCGGAAAGGCATTTTTCGTCCCGGAAGAGCAAATGACGGCCGTGACAGCCCTCTGCTCGTGCGGCATCGCCTATATCCTGCGCTACATAGGCGCATCGGTGGATGGGGCTGTGCGGATGGGCCTCGACCCGGACGAAGCACTGCCGATGGTGCTCCAGACAATACGCGGGGCCGTAGCACTGCTCGAGTCGAACGGGACGACGCCGCAGCAGGAGATCGACAAGGTGACTACTCCCGGCGGCATCACCCTTAAAGGCCTCGAAGCGATGGAGCGGGGCGGTTTTTCCTCTGCCGTGATAGAGGGCCTTCTGGCCAGTAAATAAGAAAATACATGGAGTACGACAACTCCGCTGTGCGCCGGCAGGACCGCCTGCTGGAAAAAAGCGAAGCCCTGCGCCTGCTGCGCGAAGGAGAATATGGAGTTCTGTCCTTCTGCGACGGGAATCAGGCATACGGCATCCCGGTCGATTACGCATGGGATGGAAATACGTCAATTTTCATCCACTGCGCCCCCGAGGGGAGAAAACTCCGGATACTGGAAAAAAATCCCCGGGTATCGTTCTGTGTAGTAGGCCCTACCCGCGTCATTTCCCGGCTGTTCACTACCGAGTACGAAAGCGTCGTGGCTCAGGGAACCGCCTTCCGGACGAAAACGGATGAAGAAAAACGATTCGGCCTGGAACTGATAATCGATAAATATTCCCCCCACGACCGGGCGATCGGACAGAAATACCTGGAAAAATCCTTCCAGCGTACCGCCATGATCCGTATGGACATCGAAACCTTGTCGGGCAAATGCAAAAAAATGAAATAACCGCATAAACGGCCATGAAACCGAAATACAAACGCATCATCGTCAAAATAGGCAGCAACGTGCTCACCCGGGCGGACGGCACGCTGGACACCACCCGTATGTCGGCCCTGACCGACCAGGTGGCCGAACTGATGGGCGCCGGGGTCGAGGTCATCCTCGTATCTTCCGGGGCGGTAGCCGCCGGACGCAGCGAAGTGCCTGTCAAAGCGCAGCATATGGACGCCGTGGCCTGCCGGCAGCTGTTCTCGGCCGTCGGGCAGGGGAAACTGATCGGAAAATACTACGAACTGTTCCGCGAACACGGTATCACCTGCGGACAGGTGCTCACCACCAAGGAAAGTTTCGGAACGCGGGGCCACTACCTCAACCAGCGGGGATGTATGTCCGTCATGCTGGAAAACGGCGTAGTGCCCGTAGTGAACGAAAACGATACCATCTCGGTAACCGAATTGATGTTCACCGACAACGACGAGCTTTCCGGCCTGGTGGCCGCCATGATGGACGCCGAAGCACTCATCATCCTGAGCAATATCGACGGCATCTACGACGGAAGCCCGGCCGACCCCGCTTCCCGGGTCATCGCCCGCATTCTCCCCGGCCAGGCCGACCTTTCGCACTGCATCCAGTCCTCCCGCTCCCAGTTCGGGCGCGGCGGGATGATCACCAAAAGCCGTATCGCCGCCAAAGTAGCCGAAGAAGGAACCGAAGTGGTGATCGCCAACGGAAAACGGGACAACATCCTTACGGACATCGTCCTGGGCGCGAACGATGTACCTTGCACGCGTTTCCTGCCGGCCCCGAAAGCCATCAGCGCGATCAAAAAATGGATCTCCCACTCCGAAAGTTTCGCCAAAGGGGAAATCCATGTCAACCAATGCGCTTACCAGGCCCTTACCGGTGCAAAAGCGATCAGTTTGCTTCCGGTAGGCGTCAGCGAGATCCGCGGGGATTTTGAAAAAGACGACATCGTGCGCATTATCGGGCCGGACGGACAGCCGGTCGGCGTGGGGCGCGTCTCCACCGGCAGCCAACAAGCCGCCAAGCTGATCGGCCGAAAAGGCGGCAAAGCGCTGGTGCATTACGATTACCTTTGTTTGGATTGAAAAGAAAAACAGATATGGACTTAAAGAATACTTTTGAAAGAGCCGTCGCCGCTTCGCGTTCGCTGGCCCTGCTGGACGAGGAAAAGATCAACCAAGTCCTGCTGGCCCTGGCCGACGAAACGGAAAGACAATCGCAGTACATCCTCTCGGAAAACGCCCGGGATCTGGCCATCAAGGACCAATCGGACCCGATGTACGACCGGCTGATGCTCACCCCGGAACGCATCAAATCCATCGCCGCGGATATCCGCAACGTAGCCTCGCTGAATTCGCCCGTGGGCGAAGTACTGGACCAGTGGACACGCCCCAACGGAATCAAGATCACCAAAGTGCGCGTGCCGTTCGGGGTGATTGGAGTGATCTACGAAGCGCGGCCCAACGTGAGCTTCGACGTCTTTTCGCTGTGCTTTAAGACCTCGAACGCCTGTATTCTCAAGGGAGGATCGGACGCCGTACATTCCAACGCCGCTATCATTTCGGTCATAAAAAAAGTGCTGTACCAATGCTCGGTCGCGCAGGACGTGGTGACCCTACTGCCCAACGACCGGCAGGCTACGGCCGAACTGCTCACCGCCACCCAGTACGTGGACCTGCTGATCCCCCGCGGGAGCGCCTCGCTGATCCAGTACGTGCGCGACAACGCCCGGGTGCCGGTGATAGAGACGGGCGCCGGAGTATGCCATACTTATTTTTCCGCAGACGGCGATACGCAAAAGGCAGCCGCCATCGTCTTCAACGCCAAAACGCGCCGCGTATCGGTATGCAATGCGCTGGACTGCCTAATCGTGCATTCCTCCCGCCTGACGGACCTGCCCGAAGTGTGCGCGCCCCTGAAAGAAAAGAATGTAGAAATATTCGCCGACCAGCGTGCTTATGATGCCCTGAAAGGGAAATATCCTTCCGAGTTGCTCTCCAAGGCCAACCGCCGCAGTTTCGGTACCGAATTCCAGGATTATAAGATCGCCGTAAAAACGGTGGACAGCCTCGAAGAAGCGCTGGAACATATCGCCAAATTCTCGTCCGGACACAGCGAATGCATCGTCACTGACAATATCGCTTCGGCGGCTGAATTCGAGAAGCGGGTCGATGCGGCCTGCGTATACATTAACGTGTCTACCGCCTTTACGGACGGCGCGCAGTTCGGTTTCGGCGCGGAGATCGGCATCAGCACCCAGAAGCTCCATGCCCGCGGCCCGATGGCCCTGCCGGAACTCACCAGCTACAAATACCTCATCTCCGGAGAAGGGCAGGTGAGAATCCCCTAAATACGCCTCATCAGGCATAAAAAAGGCCCGCTTACAGCGGGCCTTTTTTGTATGTATATCGTTAATTACCGATGTTTTACGGGTGTAGACTGGGAAAGTCTCAGACTGCTCACCACTGCCGCCAGGATCGCAAAACCTATCGCCAGCATCAGGCAGCTTTTGGCAGACGTACCGGGCGCCGCCATCCGGAATATAAGGGCCACCAGCGTCGTGCCGAGCGTCTGGCCAAACAGCCGCGCCGTACCCAACATCCCGCTCGCCCCGCCGCTGCGGGCCGTAGGGGCCGACGAAACGATCGTTACGTTATTGGGCGTTTGGAACAGACCGAAGCCGGCGCCGCACAGCGCCATCCGCCAGGCGATCTCCCAGTTGGCCGGGTCTTCGGGGATATTCATCATCAGGTACAGTCCGGCAGCGAAAACGACCATTCCTATGCTCCCGAGCAATCCCGGATGGAGCTTTTCTACTAACCGGCCGGCCAGGGGAGCCGCTACGATGGTCGCCAAAGGCCAAGGTGTGAGCAGCAAGCCCGTTTCGACTACACTGCGGCCCATCACGTCCTGAAACAGGAACGGGAGGGATACCATCGCCAGCATCTGCGCCGTGAACGAACAGACAGACGTGCCGATGGACATGGAAAAAATAGGGATCTTCAGCAGATCGACCGGCAGGATCGGCGCTTTCTGGTTCTTCTGCCGCCGGATAAAGAAATAGCCTATGGCCAGCAGCGCCACGATCTGTATGGCGAGAAACTGCCGGTTCTCACTGTGTGCCAGCCCTTCCAACGTGTATATGAGCAAGCCGAAAGTCAGGGCGTTGGCCACGGCGCTCACTTTGTCGAACTTGTAGCCGCAGTCCTTTACCGGATTCTGGGGCAGGAACGCCAGGCCGGTACAGAAAGCGATAATAGCGATCGGGATATTGATCACGAACAGCCAGTGCCACGACGCCACCGACAGGATCGCCCCGGCCAGCGAAGGCCCGGCGGCGACCGATACGGACACGACCATCGCATTGATACCCATGCCCCGGCCGATGATCTCCGGAGGGTAGATAATGCGGATCAGGGCCGTATTGACGCTCATCACCGCCGCCGCGCCGAAACCCTGCACGATACGCGCAGCCACCAGCGTCCACAGCGAATCGGACAAAGCGCAGGCCAGCGACGCCAGCCCGAAAACCGCGACACCGAACAGGAATACCCGCCGGTAGCCGAATATATCGCCCAGCGAAGCGAAAGAGAGCAGCGATATGGTGATCACCAGCTGGTAGGCGTTCACTACCCAGATAATACGGGTACGATCGATTTCGACAACCGTTTCGCGGCGATCAAGATCCATTTCGGCGAGCCGGGCAACGTGGCCTATATCCGGCCCAATTTCGCCGCCCGTATGGCCGATATCCTGCGTTCACTGGGAGCCAAACCCTTCCTCACCGATGCCAATACCCTGTATTCCGGCCGCCGGGCGAACGCCGTAGACCACCTGCAAAGCGCGATGGAGAACGGATTCAACCCCATTTCGGCCCGATGCAATGTCATCATCGCCGACGGGCTGAAAGGCACGGATTACCGCGAAATACCTATCGACGGGGAGTATTGCAAAGCCCCTAAAATAGGCGCGGCCATCGCCGATGCGGATATCATCATCTCGATGAACCATTTCAAGGGGCACGAGCAGGCCGGCTTCGGCGGGGCGATCAAAAACCTCGGCATGGGCTGCGCGAGCGTGGGCGGCAAACTGGAACTGCACAGCGCCTCTCAACCAGTCGTCCTGCGGGACAACTGCAAGGGGTGCCTTATCTGCGTGAAACACTGCGCACACGACGCCATCCACCTGGACGGCGACCGCATAGCGGTGATCGACTACGATAAATGCGTAGGATGCGGGCAGTGTATCGCCCTGTGCCAGTACGGTTCGGCCGTGATGGGCGAAGGGGATACCGCCGAGCGCCTGAACTACAAGATCGCCGAGTACACCGCCGCCGTCTTGAAAGATAAACCGCATTTCCACGTGAGTTTCATCATGAACGTATCACCCGAATGCGACTGCTGGAACCACAACGATGCGGCCATCGTGCCGGACCTGGGTATGCTGGCCTCGTTCGACCCGGTAGCCCTGGATAAAGCCTGCGCCGACATGGTTACCGCCGCCCCGGTTCTCTCCACCAACAACCGTCTGCACGACGAACACCGGCACGAACATCTGGAGGGAGAGGACAAATTCCACCTGCTCCATCCGGACACCAAATGGGAGGCGGCGCTGGAACACGCCCAGAAGATCGGCATCGGGCATATCGACTACGAGCTGGTGACCGTTCCCTGATCCCGGCATTAAACCAAAACCGAAAAATACAGTCTTATAAAATAGAATTACAATAGATTACAAAATGGAAACAACTGCAAAACTCCAAACCCTGTCGTTCGACAACGCACGTACGTACGCTTTTGCCGCTATTTTCGCGGCCGGAAATATCGCCCTGCCCCAATTGGTACACCTGATACCGGGCGGCGGATTGATGTTCCTCCCTATTTATTTCTTTACCCTCATTGCGGCCTATAAATACGGCATCGCCGTAGGGTTGCTTACCGCCGTAGCGTCGCCGCTGGCCAACCACTTGCTTTTCGGCATGCCTCCGGCCGGTGCGCTTCCGGTGATCCTTATCAAATCCGTACTGCTGGCCGTAGCCGCAGCCTATGCGGCCAAAAAAGCCGGCAAAATATCCTTCGTCGCCGTATTGACTGCTGTAGCTGCCTACCAACTGGTCGGCTCGCTGGCCGAATGGGGCATCTCGGGCAGTTTCATGGCCGCCGCACAGGATATCCGCATCGGCCTGCCCGGTATCGCTTTACAAATCATCGGCGGATATGCCGTTTTGAGAGCCCTTCAAAAAGTCTGAAACCTCAATAGCCCGAAAAACCCAACACTATGGACAGAAGAGATTTCCTGAAAGCCGTCGCCATAACCGGCGCCGCGATATCCATCCAGCCCCACGGCGCGATGGACGTGCTGGCCCAGACCGTAAAACCTACCGCCACAGGCCCTAAATCCGACCTGGTGGCCGTGATGGGCGGCGAGCCGGACGAGATGTTCCGCCGCGCCATCGCCGAAGCCGGAGGCATGGGCCGTTACGTGAAAAAAGGCCAAAAAGTGGTAGTGAAACCCAACATCGGATGGGACAAAACTCCGGAACTGGCCGGAAACACCAACCCGAAACTGGTCGCCGAAATCGTCAAGCAATGCTTCGACGCCGGCGCCTCGGAAGTAACGGTATTCGACCATACCTGCGACGACTGGCGCAAATGCTACCAGAACAGCGGCATCGAAGCGGCCGCCAAAGAGGCCGGGGCCAAAGTCGTACCCGCCCATACGGAATCGTACTATCGCGAGGTATCCCTGCCCAAAGGCAAGAACCTGAAAAAGACCAAAGTCCACACCGCCCTGCTCGACGCGGACGTATGGATCAATTGCCCCATCCTGAAAAACCACGGCGGGGCCAACCTGACCATTTCCATGAAAAATTATATGGGTATTGTCTGGGACCGGGAGTATTTCCACTCGAACAACCTCCAGCAGTGCATCGCCGACGTCTGCACACTGGACAAAAAACCGGTGCTCAATATCGTGGACGCCTACCGCGTAATGAAGACCAACGGCCCACGCGGCCGCAGCGCTTCGGACGTGGTGGAGGCCAAGGCCCTGTTTCTCTCGCAGGATATCGTGGCCGTGGATACCGCCGCCGCGAAATTTTTCAACCAGATCCGCGAAATGCCGCTGGAATCCGTCGGCCACCTGGCGGCCGGACAGGCCCTGGGCGTAGGGACGATGGATATCGAAAGCCTGAACGTCAAACGTATCAAAATATAACCGTTACCGATGCTTCGCAAACTCCGTACGGCAGCCGCCATCGCGCTGCTGGTGCTTATCACATTCTATTTCGTCGATTTCGCGGGCCTTCTTCCGGAAGGCTTCAGCGTATTGGCGCGCATCCAGTTCGTCCCTGCTATTTTCTTCCACAGCGCCGCGATCCTCGGAGCTTTGATCGCACTCACCCTGCTGTTAGGGCGCCTGTATTGTTCGGCCATCTGCCCGATGGGTATTTTCCAGGACGTAGTGACCCGCATCGGCGGGTTCTTCCGGAAAAAGAAAAAACGGTATAAATTTTCTCCGGCGAAGAATACCCTGCGGTACGGCTTTCTCGCTGTGATGGCAGTCGCCCTTATCTCCGGGTTCAACCTTGCGGTAAGCCTCTTGGACCCCTACGCCGCCTACGGGCGCATCGCGGCCAATCTGTTCAGTCCGGCGTATCTGGCCGGGAATAATCTGCTGGAGATGATTTTCACCTCCTTCGGCAACTATACTTTCTACCGGATGGATATCTACATGCGGAGCGCATTCGCAGTATCGGTAGCCATCCTTACGCTATTCGGGATAGGATACCTCGCCTGGAAGCACGGCCGCGCCTACTGCAACACGGTATGCCCGGTGGGAACCTTCCTGGGGCTCGTCAGCCGTTTTTCGCTGCTTAAAATCCGCATAGACACTTCGAAATGCAACGGCTGCGGGCTATGTGCCACCCGGTGCAAATCGTCGTGCATAGACAGCAAAAACCACCGGATAGACCACAGCCGGTGCGTGGATTGTTTCGATTGTCTGGATGCCTGTCGGCAGAACGCCCTCTCTTTTTCCGCTCCGCAAGGAAAAAAAGTCGTCGCCCAAGCTCCACAACCCGACGCTGCACGCCGCAAATTCATCGCCACTTCGCTGGCTGCTACCCTTACCATGCCGGTGCTGATGGCTCGGGGCAATCGGGAACGCCGCCGTGCCCGCCTGCGCGATGAGAACGCTCATACGAGGCAGGTGCCGATCAGCCCGCCCGGATCGCTGGGACATGCCCATTTGGAAAGGCATTGTACAGCCTGCCACCTATGTGTGAGCAAATGTCCATCGCATGTGCTCAAACCCGCTTTCACCGAATATGGCCTCGCCGGAATGATGCAGCCGATGATGTATTTTGACAAGGGATTCTGCAACTTCGACTGTACGGTCTGCTCAGACGTATGCCCCAACGGGGCCATTCTGCCCCTGACCGTTGAACAGAAACACCTCACCCAGGTAGGACGTGTGGTGTTCGTCGAGAATTTCTGTATCGTGCATACCGATGGGACCAGTTGTGGGGCCTGCTCCGAACATTGCCCCACACAGGCAGTAAGTATGGTGCCTTACCGCGAAGGGCTGACCATCCCGCATACCGACCCGGATATCTGCGTAGGATGCGGTGGTTGCGAGTATGTATGCCCGGCCGTTCCACATAAAGCTATCTATGTGGAAGGTGAAAAAATACACCTTCAGGCAAAGCCCTTTGAGGATGCAGAAGTCCACGAAGAAGAAATAGATGGATTTGGTTTTTAGCCACGATCCGTTTACAATAAAAAGCCGGCCCAAAAGAGCCGGTTTTTTATATTTTATTCTGAAAGGTTATTATTCGACTTTTATCTTGAACGCTTTGGTTTTAGCCACAAGGGTATAACCGTCCTCGTCTTCAAAAACAAGGGAAAATACATGGGTAGAGGTCACAGAAGGGGCCTTCGTAGGTTTAAGTACAAGTACCCGGTTCAACAAATGCGGCCCCGCCCCCTGAAGGGCGTTCACGGTAGGATATTCTTTCTCCTGAAAAACATACCCCTCGTGCCCATTTACTACGCCCTTGACTACCTCATCCACGGAAAGGGAAAAAATATCGTTTAGAAGCACCCCCGCAGGATGCTGTTCGTCATAACCGGTATCGGAAGTGATCTTCACCGACTTAATACCTCTGAACAGGACATCGTAAGCCGAATACCGGGGATCGTAATTATAATCGTAATCCTGGTGGGCCTTGGTGAGCGAATCGTATTTTTCCGCATCGCTGCGCGAAGTAACATTCTGTACCAAATAGGGTTCACTCTCCCGGGGATCGATTCCGCCGGCATAAAAATCGATTTGCATCTTGTTGTACGGAGCCACCCCATCCCCCGCAGATCCAGTCGCCTCGTGATGGTATGTAATCGTAGCCTCCGCCATCTTAGGCGCTGTATAAGAACTGATACTGTTTTCCGAAGAGGTGTGGCCGGGACCAAATGGAAGGGCCTCTTTCGAGCAACTGGCAGCCAGCAATCCTACTGCCGACAGCGTAAATACGGTTCTGAGTTTCATGACGTGCCTATGTAGTTGGTTTTGGGCGCAATTTAAAAAAATAATACGCCCAAAACCTATAACATTTTATTAATTAACACGGGATTATCTCTATATTTTCCTCTTTCAGGTATACCAAAAACCGTTTTTCGACTTCATATCCCATATCTGTGAGAACATGGGAATACTCTTCTACCTGCGATTTATGCGCCAGATCCGGGCTTCCTGTCTTATAATCGATCACCACGGCTCGATTTCCGCTGAGGCATATTCTATCCGGACGCAGCAGTTTGCCGGAAGCTGTAACGATCTCCCGCTCGGTCTGCGCCTCCCACTGCCCATCAAAATACTCCCGGAGTTCCGGGTGTCCCGCCACAGCCCGGACGGCTTTTGCGATCTCATCCGAACGATCCCGGGGGAACAGGCCCGACAATACACCCCGGGAAACAGCCGTATCTATTTGGGAAATATTTTCTACCGCCGAAAGCACTGCGTGGATCACATTTCCCTTTTCCACGGCGCGCATTACAGGCACGGACCATATTTTTTTCCATTCGAGGCTTACCCGCAGACGGTCCCGCCAGGGAGCTCCCCCCATATTTTTTACCGAAAATGCTCCCGCAGCTTTGTTGCCCTGCGGATGATCATTTCCCCGTCGGCCGGCACTGTACAGGTAAATACCCTCGGGGTCGTCGTCGTTGCGGATATCGGTATTGCCCAGAAAAGTACCGAAAAATCCGGCAACCGTTCGTCCGGATACGTCGAGGGAAGTAAGCACATGGAGTTGATGCCCTGCCCGGGTAAGCGCCACATACAGCAGATTGAGGTTATCCAGCCATATACGGGCTTCGTATGGCGCATATATTTCGTCCAACCCGTATTTTTTCACACCCGAAAGAGGCACACAGGCTACCGGTAATCCTTCGAGCACATCTTCCTGCGGGACATTCGTCCAGATATCTTCGCGGTCGCTGACCTTCCAACCGGCAAAGGGCACGATTACGACCGGAAATTCCAGCCCTTTGGCCTTGTGAATGGTCATCAGCGTGACTGCATTGCCGGTATCGGAAGCCGGGATGGAGGCGGTAGCTTTTTTGGTTTCCCAATGCTCGAGGAATGCCACAGCCGAAGCGGATTCGTCCTTCACGAAATCGGCTACTATGTCCAGAAAAGCCGTCAGATAAGCATCCTGTCCGTGTCCCCAGAGGGTAAACGCATGGGTGATGTATTCGACGGTTTCATAAAGAGGCAATCGTAAAACTTCCTCCCGGCAGAATTTCCCGGCGGTCATCCGGGAAAGCGTTCCGAAAAAACCATTCACAGAGCCGGAAATTCCGGCTATTTTCAAATCGTCCGCCTCGTTTTGTCCCAGTTTTTTTTCTTTTTCCAAAAAATCGAGCACCGTGGCCCGGGCCTGCAAATCGTCGGGATAGCTGATGAACTGGAGCAAAGCCGTTACAACCCGCACAGCTTCTGCCGAAGCAATCAACAAACTTTCCGAGGATACCACAGGGATCCCATTCTCCGAAAGATATTGCGCCAGGACGCTGCCGTCCCGGTTGGAGCGGTACAATACGGCTATATCCCCGTACGGGAACCCGTCTTTGCCCACCACCCGTTTAATTTCATCCAACGTACCCTGCAACATCGGCGCGAACCTGTCCTCGGCGGTACGACCTTCCACATTTTGAATGGATACGAACCCTTCCCGGCCATCAGCCGCCTGCTGGCGGTTCCCCTGTTCATAAACCTGTTGAAAAGCTTCGCTTCCGGCCATCGGGGCCGCAAGAGTAAAGAATTCGTTGGTAAAATCGACAATGGTCGAGCGGCTCCGGTAGTTAGTCCCCAGGTTTTGTATTTCATATTGCTCGGAAGGGAGCCCCCCACCTTGTTCGTACAAAGTCACGAACTGCTCGGTATCACCGCCCCGCCAACGGTAAATAGCCTGTTTGGCATCGCCTACCACGACAGCCTGTCCGTCCTGCGCCAATTGGTTGTAGACCAGTTCCCGCAGGTTGTTCCACTGCAGGCAGGAAGTATCCTGGAATTCGTCGATAAAATAGTGCTTGTACCTTTCACCTATCTTTTCATAAATGAAAGGAACGGGCTCGCGGCGCAAATGGCGGCTGATAATGTTATTGAATTCGTATAGCAGCATTACCGAACTGCGCTGTTTGATCTCCTTCATTTCGGATTCGATCTCCCCTGCCACCCCCATGCGGCTCAGCGGGGCAAGCACCATATCGGCATACCCATATACTTTTTTCTTTTTCTCCAGGATATCGAGGATGTTTTCCAGTATCCGGCAAAGAGCTTCATAATGATTTCCGACAGCTATTTTTTGTTCCGCCGTAGCGGTGGCCGACCCATATTTTCCCGCCAGGAATTTCTCTACAGCCGGGGAATTTCCGTCCAGATCCAATACCCGTCCATCCCGGGCCTTGCGGAAAAAAGAAGCTATTCCATTGGCCCCGCCCGCCATTATCTTGTCGGAACCGAGCTTATTATAAATAATATCGCAGGCTTCCTTGCCTAATGCCGATATTTCTTTTTCGACCGAGACTTTATACCGGGACAGCCGACGCCCCAATTCGAGATAATCCTCCACTTTCTTTTCCCCCAGCTTTTCCAAAGCCTCGCTGCCTGCCTGATCCTGTATCAGTTTCCCGCCGGAGAACAGGATGGAAGAAATATCCCACCCGCTGCCCTGATCTACATTGCGCATCACAAAATCCACAAGCATATCCGACAGCTTATCATCAGTACCGGCCCGCATCAGCAGCATATCGACGGCCTGCTGCAGTATATCGTCGGCATCCACCACAATATTGAAACCCACCGGAAGGTTCAGTTCCCGGGAAAAAGAGCGCACTAACCGCGTGGTAAAGGAATCGATGGTGCTGACTGAAAAAGCCGAATAATCGTTAAAAATGCTTTCCAGTATTTCTCCGGCTTTGTGTTGCATTTGCCGGGGTGAGATTCCTGTTTTCTGTACAATATACACACCCATCCCGCCCGCATCTTTTCCATATGAAAGGTCTTCCAGTACGGATAGTATCCTCCGTTTCATTTCCCAGGCCGCCTTGTTGGTAAATGTAACAGCCAAAATAGAACGATATGCATCCGCCCGGGGAGACAGGAACAGCATCGTCAGGTATTCCCGTACCAGAGAATACGTTTTTCCCGAACCTGCCGATGCATTGTAGATATGAAGTTTTCCCATTTTATTCTCCTGTGAGAATCAAATTTACGCAAATGCCGGCGGGAAAGAAAACCGGAACAGAGAAAAGTGAACAAACTTGTGGATAACTGTGGATAAGTTGCCCTTTATCCACAATTATCTTCTTTCCTCTCTTTTTAAAAATCGAATTATCTATCCTGAAAACCTTATCTATTGAAGGAAAAAGGGGAGTTTCCACAAACAAAGGGGGAGCAATCACCGGCTTGCACAAATTAGATATCTACAAAAACCCTTGATAACCTCTGTGAACAATTATGAATATCTTATTCTACTTATTAATTGTCAACTATATGACCCGTTGATAACCCGATAACAAATACATCTAACCTATCTTTCAAAATATTCCATCTGTTTTTTACCCACACAATGAGCAGGTATATTCATCTCTATCTTTTATTTTTTATTAAAACAAAAGAATAAAGAAGAGGATAGAAAATTGTTAGTAAGAACTGAAAAACGGATCAGCCGATGATGATCCGGGCTTCCGGATATTTATAGGCCGGCTCCGGTTTCATTTTATTGATCAGTGCAAATCCGAATGTCAACAGGCCGATGCGCCCCATGAACATTGTGACGATTAGTGTGATCTTTCCTCCGTCCGACAGGTAAGGCGTGATACCGGTGGACAGTCCGGTAGTGGAGAATCCGGATACTTCTTCGAAGAGCAGTTTTATCGTCGCGTACTGCGGATCGGTAAAGCTGAGCACGATCGTGCCTATGATGACGAATATCGCTGAGAAAAACAGGATGGTCATGGCCCGGAAAATGGCGCTGTTGCTTATCTGGGAGTGTTCGATATTCACCCGTTGTTTTCCCCGCACGGTATTGAGGGCCGAGAGCACCAGTACGAAGAACGTAGTCGTCTTTATACCGCCTCCGGTGGAAGCCGGAGAAGCTCCCACGAACATGAGCATGATGACCAGCAGCAGCGTCGGGTTGAGTACTGTTCCGAAGTCGACCGATTGAAAACCGGCCGTGCGCGAAGTGACCGACTGAAAGAATGAGACTACGATTTTGCCGCCCCATGAGTGCTCTTTCAGGCTATTGTTCCATTCGAACGCCATGAAGAACACTGTACCGATCACGATCAGGAATATGGTCGTAAATACGACGATCCGGGTATTGAGGCTCCATTTATGGTTGATACGCCCCTCTTTTTTCAACGAATCGGTAAATATATCCTTGATCACCGGGAAGCCAATACCGCCCAGGATAATGAGGATAGCGATGATAAACTGCAGGACATAGGCATTGCGGCAGTAGAAACTGAAAAGATTGTCCTGGAACAGGGAAAAACCGGCGTTGTTGAACGCCGCGATAGAATGGAATACGGAATAGTATGCTTTTTGGTATACATCCAAAAAGGGCGTATTGTTGCTCCAGTTGAAAAATATGAGAATCGCCCCGATCGTTTCGATGATCAGGGTGGAGTAGAATATTTCTTTGAGCAGGAAGATACTTTCCTTAAAATTCCGGGCTTCCAGCGAATCTTTAATCAATGCCTGGTTGCCTATGCCTATGTTCCGTTTGGACAGGATAAGAAAGAAAGTTGCGAAAGTGATGATGTTCAGTCCGCCGAACTGGATCAGCAGCATGACGATGATCTGACCCCGCAGGGAAAATGTACTGCCTACGTCCACCGAAGCAAGCCCGGTGACACAGCTGGCCGATGTGGAGGTGAAAAGCGCATCGATATATGGCAGGTTCACTCCGTCCGCACTCATCTGGGGCAGCATCAGCAGGGCCGATCCCGCGAATATCAGGAACAGGAAAGACAGGACGAACAGTTTCTGGGCCGACAACTGCGTAGAAGGTAGGAAAGAGGAAGCGCGGCCTATTTCTACGATCAGCAGGATCAAAAAAGCTACCTGTTCAATGACCGAAGAAAGGAATTCCGGGTTCTGTACCCCTACGAACGAGAAAATATTGGTGAAAAGAGTAGGGGTAAAAGATTTATAAATGATGATAAATAAAATGATACCTAACAGGATGGCGTTTAGCCGGTATTCATTGAAATATTTCCGGGGGGAAAAGGAGTAGAGGTACCCCACAAAGAATTTCAGGTAATAAAAAGCGATGATGCCTTTGAAAGTATACCGGATAACCGTCAGCATTTCCGGGCCGTTGTCGAATCCATATGCTGCAATCAGTCCGGCTACGCCCGCCAAAGCGGCTATGACACTCAGAATATTCAGGATGCGGGTGGCGACAGGTTTGGAATCGTAAAGGAATATGTTTACGTTTTCCCGGATATTGCGGATGCGGTGCAGGAAGTCTTCTTTTAAAAACGGCATTTCTTGTAAGTTTAAGGAAATACAATTTACAACAAATGTACTTCAATACCCGGTGACCGCAAAATAAAAACCGGGAAAACGCTTGCAGCGCCTTCCCGGTTCAACGGATTTTAAAGTTCTATGGATTATTTACTTTCCTTTTTGTCCCCGTCCTTTTGGGTGTCCTTTTCGCGGATCTCCACCCGGCGGATCTTACCGCTGATAGTCTTGGGCAGTTCGTCTACGAACTCCACGATACGCGGATACTTGTACGGGGCCGTGATGTGTTTCACGAAATCCTGTATCTGTTTGACCAGGTTTTCATCGGCAATAGCTTTGTATGCGCTGGCCAGTACGATGGTCGCTTTGACGATTTGTCCGCGAATCTCGTCCGGTACCCCGGTAATGGCGCATTCCACCACGGCCGGATGTGTCATCAGAGCGCTCTCCACTTCGAACGGCCCGATACGGTAGCCGGAACTTTTGATCACATCGTCTGCGCGGCTCACGAACCAGAAATAGCCTTCCTCGTCCCTGGTGGCTACGTCTCCCGTGTAATATACACCGTCCTTGATCGAACGGATGGTCATTTCCGGGTTTTTGTAGTATTCCTTGAACAAACCGAGCACTTTTTTCCCATGCGTACGGATGACGATCTGGCCTTCCTCGCCTGTTTTTACGCTGTTTCCATCGGCATCTACCAGGTCTACGTCGTACTGCGGGTTGCGGATACCCATTGAGCCGCTCTTGGGTTCTATCCAAGGGTAGGAAGCGATGATCAGCGTAGTCTCGGTCTGCCCGAAACCTTCCATCAGTTTGATGCCCGTGCGTTCCAGCCATTGTTTGTACACTTCCGGATTGAGAGCCTCCCCGGCGATGGTGCAATATTTCAGGGAAGAAATATCGTATTTACCCATTCCTTCGTCATGCAGCAGGAAACGGAATACCGTAGGCGGTGCGCAGAACGAGGTGATGTGGTATTTCTCGACCATTTCCAGGATCTCGGCCGGGAGGAATTTGTCGAAATCGTATACGAATACGTTGGCTCCGGCGATCCACTGTCCGTACAGTTTGCCCCATACGGCTTTTCCCCAGCCGGTGTCGGCCAGCGTGAAATGAAGACTATTCTCGTCCAGGTTGTGCCAGTATTTTCCGGTGATGATATGCGCCAAGGGATAGGTAAAATCATGCGCTACCATCTTGGGATTACCCGTGGTTCCGGAGGTGAAGTACATCAGCGAAATATCGTCGTTGGTGTTCACATGCTCCGGTCGGACGAACGGGGCGGCGTTTTTCAGGCCTTTGTGGAAATCCTCCCATCCTTCGGGCACGTAAGGGCCTACCGAGACACGTACTTTTACGGTCGAGGAAAGCGGCATCGCTTCGTCGATACGGTCCGTGATATCCTTGTCCCCGACGGATACTATCATTTTCACCCCGGCGGCATTGTTGCGGTATACGATATCGTGCGGCATCAGCAGGTGCGTGGCGGGAATACACACGGCACCTATCTTGTGCAGGGCAATGATCGAGAACCAGAATTCGTAGTGGCGTTTGAGGATGAGCATCACCCGGTCGCCCTTGCCTATGCCCAGGCTGGTAAAGAACGAAGCCGCCCGGTCGCTTTCGCGTTTGATGTCGGCAAAGGTGAAATCGATCTTTTGTTTGTCCTTGCCTACCCAGAGCAGCGCTTTTTTGTCGGGTTGTTCGGCCGCCCAGGCATCGACTACGTCGTAACCGAAATTGAAGTTCTCCGGGACTTCTACGTGGAAGTTCTTCATAAAATCCTCCTGCGAGGAGAATTTTGTCTGTTTTAGGAATTTTTCAAGCATATTTTGGTAGTGTTATTTAGTTTTACAGCGTGCTTTCTGCCGTTTTTCCTTCCGAAAATTTCTTTTTTAAATCGTCCACCAACTCACCCATTACTTCCCGCACCGTCGAAATACGCGTTTCGCGGTAGGCATTGCTCCCGGCGAAGGCGTATCCTTTTTTCAGGTTGCCCTTGAACGCGTTGAACAGGGCCATGATGATACAATACGGTGT
>CALJDR010000062.1 GCA_938023515.1 uncultured Flavobacteriales bacterium | reverse complement strand
GAGTCAGCCCCTGGTTCTGGTATTGCTTGGCTACCGACACGACGAAACGAAGGTTGGCTTTGGTCAGTTTGTCCAGGGCTCTCTGGTCGCCTGCTTTGATCCGCTGGGCGAGCTCTACCTCCTCGTCGGCCGAAATGAGGCCTACTTTTCCGATTTCCTGTAAATACTTGTCCAGCGAGGCGGTCTCGCGGTTGGTGACCTGTTTGGTGATCTTAAGTTGTCTCATGTATCTCCTTCGTGCGGAGGATTAATACCCCGCAACATTACATTATACGTAAAAAAGGGAAAAAGGTTACAACTGGCGCCAAAGATTTAACAATCCAACGGGACAATCCGCAGCGGAATACACAGCAGGCCTATCAGGATCATGACTTTCACCCCGGTGTAGATGACGGAGCAAACTTTGTCCGACGGGCGCGCCAGAAGTGCCACGGCGGCGGCCAGCAAGGCGATTCCCGTGAACAGAAAGTAGAAGAAATAGGCGTTCCCTTTTTCAAAGGCGAGAACCGTGACCGTACAGGCGGCCGCTGCAGCCAGTACGGCAGCGGTAACGGCGGATGCTTTCCGTTCGCCCAGTACCACCGGAAGCGTCCGGTATCCGAATACGGCATCGCCGCGGCGGTTGTTCAGGTCGTTGAGCATGCTTAGGGCGGACAGCAGGAAGAACAGGAACATCCCGTGGGAAACCAATACGTTTATATCTACCACTTTGCGGTAGAAGAAAACGGCGAAAAGCGGGATCATCGCCAGGGCGGCCATGGCAAAATTGGATACCAACGGTATTTTTTTGAGCTTATGCGAATAAAACCACAGCAGGAATGCAAACCCGGAAAAGAACACGACCGACCGCAGCGAAACGAGCATGCTCAGGGCGACGGCCGCAAAATTGAGCGTGAGATATATTTTCAGGGTGGTGGATTGTGAAATGTAGCCGTCGATAAATCCTTTTTCGGGGTAATTGACCAGATCTTTGTTCTTGTCGTAGAAAAAATTGATGATGTACCCTCCGGCCACGACCATCCAGGTGCATACCACCAGCACGAAAAAATGCGGGTCTGTGAGTATCGAGAAATCCGGCGCGTGGAACGTAAAGAAGAACATACAACTCAGGTACTGGGCGGCGGCGATCAGGGCGATGTTGTACACGCGGGTGAGCGAAAGCAGGCTCACGACTTTCATGGCGGTAACGGCCCACGCGCGGGGTGCGCGCTTTCCGGGTGAGGTGACGCCCCCTCCCATGGTCAGAAACGGTATATAGGCTGCGTGGAAAAGCCCCGGAGCATACGGGCTGCTTTGTCGTAATCGTCGGTGAATCCAAGTACGAAACCGCCGCCGCCGGCCCCGCACAGTTTGAGGTAGTACGTGTCCGATTCCAGCCCGTCCAGCCAGATCTTTTTCAGACCGCGGGGGATCATGGGCGAAAAATGGGTGAAGACCACCCGGGAAAGGGCCCGGACGTTTTCCATCAGGTTCGCTTTCCGCCCGTCGATAAAAGCCTGTATGCAGGCGTCATTCAGGGCGTTGAATTCCTCGCGGAGCATTTTGCGGAAGCCTTCGTTCTTCATTTTTTCAAAGAAGACGTTGATCAGGTCGCCCGTGGAATGCTGCATGCCGGAATCGAGCAGGAAGATGGCCCCGGCCCCCTCGGTATTGGAATCCGGGATGCCTACCGTATCGATATTCCCCTGCGGGCGTACCAGAATGGGTAGGTTCATGTAGCATATCAGCGGATCGAGCCCGGAGCTATGGCCGTGGAAAAAACTTTCCATCCGGCCTAATGCCTCTTTGAGCGAAAGGATATCCTGGGTCGAGATGCCTTCGGGAGAAATACGGTCTACGGCATACCGTTCGTAAATGGCCGCTACCAACGCGCCCGAGCTGCCCACGCCGTATCCCAGCGGGATGCTCGAATCGAAATACAGGCCTTCGTCCAGGTCTTTTTTCAGGCTGTCGGTATCTATCTGCGCTCCGAACGCCGGGTCGTCGTTCAGGGTTTCCAGGTATTGGCAGAATTGCCGAATATGGCGGCCCGATTCCTGGGCCGTCTCGCCCGGCGAATCGGAGGATACCAGGGCTCCTTTATAAAAATCGTAGGGAATAGAAAGCCCCATGGAATCTTTTATGATGCCATATTCCCCGAAGAGGAGGATTTTTGCATGGTACAGTTTTTCCGCGATTGCCATTTTTCGTTTACTCCGGAAGGGCCCAGCCTGTGCTTTCGAGCGCCTTTTTATAGTCTTTTTCTTTTTTCTCTTCTTCTCCCGCCAGTTTATTGAGGCGGTTGATAGCTTCGGTATATATTTTTACGTATTCCCGATTGTTTTCGCTGTAATATTCGCTGTTCTGCTCCAGGATCTCTTTGTTTATGCCATAATCCCTGTAGAGTTTCTCTATGAACGCTTTTTTTCCGATGCGGGAAAAAGTGGAGTCCAATTCGAATGCGCCTTGCTCATCCAAAACCTTCAGATAGGCCAATTGGCAGATTACGTCGGCCATCTCATCGGGAGACAGCAGCCGTTCGGGCTTCTCTATGTAATGATACCTGCATCCTGCGGCAGCGGCCGTCAGGACAACGAGCACCAAAACGCGTGCAAATTTAAGGTGAAATTTTGAAAAAGGCATATTTCGGGCGTTTTTTAGCGTTCGAATGTCAGGGCTGCCGGCGAGGTCACTTTGTACAGTTTGCCGTCGGCGTAGGCTACCTGGCCTCCGACGATCGTGTGGGTGATCCGGGCCGAGAACATCCGGTCCTCGAAAGCCGACCAGCCGCATTTGTATTTCAGGGACTCCCGGTGGGCGCGCCACGGGCTGTTGAACTCCACCAGTACGGCATCCGCGAAATAACCTTCCCGGATGAATCCCCGGCGTTCGATTTGGAATATCCGGGCCGGATTGTGGCACATTTTTTCCACGGCCAATTCCAGGGAGAGGCGTCCTTTGGAGACTTCGGAAAGCACGGCCGGCAGCGTATGCTGGATCATCGGCCCTCCGGAAGGGCATTTCAGGTAAGGACGCGATTTCTCCTCCAGGGTGTGCGGAGCATGGTCGGAACCGATCGTATCTATCCGGTCCGAGATCAGAGCCTCCCAAAGGGCATCGCGGTCTTGGGCGGTCTTTACCGAAGGGTTCACTTTTATCAGGTTGCCTTTCGTGGCGTAATCTTCCTGAGCAAAAAACAGATGATGTGTGCAGGCCTCGGCGGTGATCTTTTTGTACGAGCCGGGTTTCATGGCGCTGAGCAGGTTCAGCTCCCGGGCGGAGCTCACATGCAGCAAGTGCAGGCGGGCGCCCGTTTTTTTGGCCAGGTCGATGGCGTAGGACGAACTGCGGAAACAGGCTTCGTCGTCCCGGATGCGGGCGTGCATATAGGCCGGGATGTCGTCTCCGAATTCCTGCCGGGCTTTTTCGAGGTTTTCCGCGATCAGCACGTCGTCCTCGCAATGGGTGGCGATCAGTAAGGGCGAGGAAACGAAGATGCGCTCGATGGCCGAAGAATCTTTTACCGCCATATCGCCGGTTGAGGAGCCGAAAAAGACCTTTACAGCAGCCACGCGGTTGGTGTCGGCCCGCAGGATGTCCTCGACGTTATGCTCGGTAGCGCCGATCATAAAAGAATAATTCACCGAGGATTTCCGGGCCGCCATGGCGAATTTTTCTTCCAGCAGTTCCGGCGTGACGGCCGGGGGATTGGTGTTGGGCATGTCGATGACGGAGGTTACCCCTCCGGCTACGGCAGCAGCCGATTCGGTAGCGAAGTCTCCTTTTTGGATCAGCCCCGGGTCGCGGAAATGCACATGGGTGTCGATGGCTCCCGGGATCAGGAATTTGTTGTCGGCCTGGATCAGCCGGGTGCCCGGGTAAAGGCTTATCGAGGGGTCTATCCGCTCGATCACGCCGTTCTTGATGAATACGTCGCTTTCGTACACCGATCCGGCGTCGACTATTTTTGCGTTTTTTATCAGAATGTTCTCGTCCATTGCATGGTGTCTTTACTTATACCGCCTTGGCGTGCAGGTAGCGCGTCAGGTTTACGGCCGAAGAGAAAAATACGATCTTGGAATTGGCGTTGCGTTCGATGTGATACTGTGCCTGGTCCAGTTCCCGATAGATGTCCGCGATATTGCGCCCGTGGACATACGTGGAAAAGCTGTCGAAATTGAACCCGCCGGCGAACGACTGGGGGTGTACCAGGTTTTCGACCCCGTAATTGTGCATCAACGCTTCACGGAATATCTCGAAACAGTACTGCAGGAATTGTTTTTGCTGTTCGCGGGAGAGCGTGGCCATTTCATCGGCCCAAGCCAAGAGATTGCCCAGTTCCGAGGGCTTCTTTTTAGCCATGAACGCCGAGCGCACGAACCGCACGAAAAGTTCCGGGAAGATGCCTGCATGGCCTCCTTCACGGAGGATTTTCAGCGCTTTGCCCATATCGCCCTCGGCGGCGAAAGCGGCGTTCTGCGCCTGTTGGGGTGTCGCACCGTATTTTTCCGTAAGTTCTCCGGCGATCTCCCGGTCGGACAGCCGCCGGAAATGGACGGCCTGCGTACGGGAGGCGATGGTCGGCAGGATGGCCGTCGCGTCGTCGGTGGTCAGCAGGATGAGGGTCTTTTCGGCCGGTTCCTCGATCAGCTTGAGCAGCTTGTTGGCCGCCGTCGGGTTCATCTTCTCGGCGTGCCATACGATCATTATTTTGTACCCGCCGCCGTAGGATTTGAGCGCCAGTTTCCGCGAGATCGTTTCGGCTTCTTCCTTGCCGATCGTCCCCTGTTTGTTTTCGATGTCCATCCACTGGTACCAGTCGGAGAGGCTGCCATAGGGCATTTCCCGGACAAAGCGGCGCCAGGGTTCGAGGAAATCGTCGCTCACGGGTGATTTTTTCACTTCCTTGCTGGTATTGACCGGAAAAGCGAAGTGAAGGTCGGGATGGGAGAGTGCTTTCTCCTCGTCCGTCCCCAGCACAGCTGCGGCATAGGCGATGGCCACCCGTAGGGCCCCGGTGCCTTCCGGGGAAACAAAAAGCTGGGCATGACTGATCCGGCCCCGCGATACGGTGCTCTCCAGCAGTTCCCTCAGGGAATGATTTCCTATGATATCTTTTGCCAACATCGGATACAAAGTTACGTATTTTTACAGGGAACGGTATGTTGAGGGTTTCATAAAAATTTCATCGATTGCCTGTCGGAACCGCACGATAATCTCCCAAAGATAGCTACATTTGTAACTTGCATACTTTGCGAATAAATTAACCGCTAAATAACAGTTTTATATGAATCACAAGATTGTTTTCTGTGCCCTGTTCTCTGTCGTGGCTTTTGTGCAAAGCACTGCCCAGACGGTGGTGGACACTGCGTTTTTCCGGGCGAAAAACGACACGATCACTGCGTACTGCCGGGAGAGGCAGGGAACGCACAACGGCTATGTCGGACGCGTGCGCCTGGATTCGGTCCGGTTATCCGGCAGGAACCTGAACCTTTATTACAGCCCCACGCTGGCCCAGTACCCCTTGCGGGCCGACGTATGCCAGGACATCTATGCCATCCTGCGGGAAGGTTTGCCCCAATCCCTTTCGGGTTACAACCTGCGCGCCGTGACCGAAGGCAAGGAAATACGGGAACTCATTCCGGACTACTACAAGGAAAAAGATGTGAAAAAGAAAGCCTTAAAGCGCAAGAACATCCCCACGCCCCTGATTACCCCGCTGGACAAGGCCGATGAGCCGACGGAAGGGCTTTACGGGCGCCATATCGCCATGTGGCAGAGCCATGGGTACTATTACGAGCAGAAGCTGCTCCGCTGGGAGTGGCAGCGTGCCCGTATCTTCCAGACGGTGGAAGACCTCTTTACCCAGAGTTACGTCCTGCCGTATGTAGTGCCGATGCTGGAAAGGGCCGGTGCGGTGGTGATTCTGCCCCGCGAACGCGACTGGCAGAAGGTCGAAATCATTTCCGACAACGACATCCCGGTTTCCGGCTATCATGAAAAGAACGGGAAATACGCCTGGGGCAAGGGCGAGGGCGAAGGTTTCGCCAACCCGAAGAAATACTATCTGGACGGGGAGAACCCGTTTACTATGGGAACTTACCGCCAGGCCAATACGGTGGCCAAAGGAGAGGAAAGCGTCGCTGTATGGCAGCCGGAATTTGAGAAGGAAGGAACCTATGCAGTCTACGTATCGTACAAGACGCTGCCCAACAGTGCCGACGACGCTATGTACACCGTATACCACAAGGACGGGAAAACCTCGTTCAAGGTCAACCAGCAGATGGCCGGGGGTACCTGGATCTATCTGGGCAAGTTCGATTTCGACAAGGGCAATGCCGGCCGGGTAGAACTGTCCAATAAGAGTGCCCGCGAGGGCCGGGTGATTACGGCCGATGCGGTGAAGATCGGCGGGGGTATGGGCAACATCGCCCGTACCGTTCCGTCCGATACGGCCCAGCTGTCCGGCGATGCGCGCCGGGTGGCCGCTATGGGGATTACTCCGGAGCCGATCGTGAGCGGCTATCCCCGCTTCACTGAAGGGGCCCGCTACTTTATGCAGTGGTCGGGTGTCCCCCATGAAGTGTATTCTGCTTATGGGCAGGATTATACCGACGATTATGCCGGACGTCCCCGCTGGGTGAACTACTTGGCCGGCGGCACGAAAATAAATCCCGAGGGCAAAGGCCTCGGTATCCCGGTCGACCTTTCTTTTGCATTCCACTCAGATGCCGGGACGAAAATAGACAATACCATCGTGGGTATCCTGTCCATCTATACCCTCCAGTCCAACGGGGGTACGGAATTCCTGGACGGGGATTCCCGCTACGCCAACCGCGACCTGGCCGACTTGGTGCAGACCCAGATAACCAACGACGTGCGCACCCAGTGCGAGCCTAATTTTACCCGCCGCCAGTTGATGAACGGCAATTACGCCGAATCGCGTATCCCCGAGGTTCCTTCGATGCTGCTGGAACTCCTTTCCCACCAGAACTTCGCCGATATGCGGTACGGACTCGATCCGCGCTTTCGCTTCGTTGTGTCCCGCGCGATCTATAAAGGCATCCTCAAATTCCTGAGCGCCAAGGACGGCCGTCCCTACGTGGTACAGCCCCTGCCGGTCGACAATTTCTCGGTGGAATTCGCCGGTAACGACAAAGTCCAGTTGAAATGGCGTCCGGTAGCCGACAGCCTGGAGCCTACGGCAAAACCGGATTCCTATATCGTATATACCCGCAAGGGCGACGGTTCGTTCGATAACGGTACGCTCGTCAAGGATACCGCCTACACGGCTTCGGTAGCGCCCGGGCAGATGTATTCCTTCAAAGTGACCGCGGTCAACAAAGGCGGGGAGAGTTTCGATTCCGAGATCCTTTCCGCGATGCGGGCCCTCAACGAAAAAGGAACGGTACTCATCGTGAACGGTTTCGACCGCGTGAGCGCTCCGGAGAGTTTCGCTACCCGCGACAGTACCTATGCCGGGTTCCTGGATCTGCGGGACGGTGGTGTGCCTTATATTCAGGATATCGCCTATATCGGCGCCATGCACGAATTCCGACGCCGCATTCCCTGGATGGACGACGATTCGGCTGGATTCGGGGCTTCGAACAGCGATTATGAGACCACGGTGGTAGCCGGAAACACGTTCGACTACCCGGCCGTACACGGGCGTTCGCTGGCCGAACTCGGTTATTCGTTCGTATCTGCCAGCAACGAGGCGGTAGCCAACGGACAGGTGGACATGAAGAAATACAAAGCCGTGGATATGATCATGGGCAAACAGCGCCGCAGCCAGCTGGGACACAATGAAAACCGGGTGGATTTCGAGGTGTTCCCCAAGGATCTCCGCAAAGCTATCGCCGATTATACGGCGGCAGGCGGCAATATCCTGGTGAGCGGGGCTTATGTGGCTACCGACCTTTGGGATACTCCGAAACCGGATCAGGATGGAAAGGATTTTGCCCGCAATGTGCTGAAATTCCGTTGGATGACCGATTGCGCTTCCAATATCGGGGAAGTGGAGCCGGCCGTATCCCCGTACTCGTTCCTGGCCGGCAATTACGCCTTCGAGACCAAGCAGAACGAGGATATATACGCCATCGAATCCCCGGACGGCCTGGTGCCGGCGGGCAATAAAGCTTTCACCATCATGCGCTATACCGACAACAACATCAGCGCGGGTATCGCCTACAAGGGCGATGATTACCGCACGGTGGTGCTTGGTTTCCCGGTAGAGGTGATCAAAGGACACGACAAACGGACTGAATTCCTGGGCAAAGTCATGGAATTCTTCTTCGAAGGTTCGGATAAATAACTGCGTGAATTGCGCAAAAAAAGGCCGGGGCATTGCCCCGGCCTTTTTGTTTGCCCGCATGGGGCTGAAAAATACTTTCTACTTCTGATGAGGTTTACGTGTAAAGGATCGCCGTGAGGGATACCACGGATATCACCACCCACAGGCATAAGCCCAGTACGAGCGGGCGCATCCCCACGTCCTTCAGTTTGCGGCGGGAAAGCCCGGCGCCGATCAAAAACAGCGTGAGGATCAGGATTTGGTGTGCGGCGATGTCTATCCCCTGGTAAACAATAGTCAGCGAAGGGAACACCGTGTTTATCCCGATGGCCACGACGAACAGCAGGATGAAATAGGGGACTTTTACTTTTCCGCCCTTGTTCTTGAAGAGCCACAGGGTCACGAAAGACAGCGGAATGATCCACAGGGCGCGGGCCAGCTTGAGGGTGGTAGCCGTCACTTCGGCCTGCGGGCCGTAGGCCGATGCCGCCCCGACCACCGAACTGGTATCGTGGATGGCGATAGCTGCCCAAGTGCCGAACTGGGTTTGTGTCAGGTCGAGGGCATGGCCGATCGGCGGGAAGATGAACAGCGCGGCCGCATTGAGGATGAATACCGTCCCCAGGGCCAGGCTTATCTGGCTGTCGTCGGCTTTCACCAGCGGGCTGACCGCCGCGATAGCGCTCCCCCCGCAGATCGCCGTGCCGGAAGAGATGAGGTAGGATGTCTTTTTATCCACGCGGAATTTCCGGCCGAGCAGGTAACCCAGGGAAAGAGTCAGCACGATGCTGAAAACAGCCAGCAGGAGGCCTTTGCCCCCGGCTTCCATCGCCCGTTCGGCGTGGATGCCGAAGCCCAGCCCGATGATGGATATTTTCAGCAGCGTCTTTACGGCCTCGCTGCTCAGCTTTTCGAAGGGGTTGCCCATCGTGTTGGCCGTGGCGATGCCGATGAACAAGGCGACGGCCGGGGAAAGGAACGGGTGCATGTCCGGGCCCGGTACGATGCAGAGCGCCATCAGGACAATAAATACGATACGGCGCCATTTTTCTCTCAGAAAACTCTTCATTTCATCTGTTTTTTCAGCCCGCAAAGATAAAGTCTTATTATAAACAAAACGAATGGTATATTTTACTAATCCATAAATAATAATTATACTAAAAAGCGGCGGCCTAAAATTGCCCCGGTATGGTTTGGTTTTGTAAATTTGCCCGCGAATAAATAATGCGCAGTTATGTCCAAGTCAATGCTGACCATTCTCCTTTTGGTGTGTTCCAATACCTTTATGACGTTTGCCTGGTACTGGCACCTGCGTATGGCCGAAACTACCTGGTTTTCCAAGGTCGGCGTATGGGCCGTGGTGCTCATCAGTTGGGGGATCGCACTGTTCGAATACTGCCTGCTGGTGCCGGCCAACCGGCTGGGTTACCGGGAGAACGGCGGGCCTTTTTCGCTGATGGAATTGAAAGTGCTGCAGGAAGTGATCACTTTGGTGGTCTTCACCCTGTTCATGCTCCTGTTCTTTAAGAACGAGCAACTGCGCCTGAACCATTTGCTTGGTTTTCTCTGCCTGATAGGGGCGGTCTATTTTATCTTCAAAAAATAATCTCGGAAGCAATCCTGTAATTTTTATCAGGCCGTCCGGCAAAATGCCGGACGGCCTGCGTATTTTTGCGGAAAATCATCATCGGTTATGGAATGGAATACGGATTTGTACGACGGTCGCCACGGTTTCGTGTCGCAATATGGCAAGAGCCTGCTGGAATATATTCCGGCGAATAAGAATCTATCCGTACTGGATCTGGGCTGCGGTACCGGGACGTTGACGAAAGAATTGTCTTTGCGCGTCGGTGAAGTACTGGGCATAGATGCCTCCGGCGAAATGATCCGCCGCGCCCGGGAAATGTACCCCGGGGTAGAATTCGAAGTGGCCGATGCACTTTCCCTGAAGTGGGAAGATCGGTGGGATATCGTATTTTCCAATGCGGTGTTCCATTGGATATCCCGGCAGGATTTGCTGTTGAAGAGTGTGTGCCGGATTTTGAAAAAAGACGGGAAACTGGTATGCGAGTTCGGGGCGAAAGGCAATATCGGCCGGATCGAGGAAGCTTTTTCCCGCGCTCTTTCCGCAGAAGGTTATATTTATAAATCCCCGTTCTGCTTCCCGGCGCCCGAAGATTATGCCCGGCTGTTGGAGGCCGAAGGATTTGCTGTGGAAGAATTATCCGATTACGACCGCCCTACGCCACTGGAAGACGGGGAAAAGGGTTTGGAGAACTGGATGCGGCAGTTTTTTGCCGGCCATTTGGAAGGGATGTCTTCGGAGGCATGCACCCGCCTTTTCCGACAGGTGGAACAGGAATTGAAGCCTTCCCTGTGGGACGGCGTCCAGTGGGTGGCCGACTACCGCCGGATGCGGGTGGTCGCCGTAAAATTATAAAAGGGTTACTCCCGCCGGTATTTCCGGGGCGAGGTGCCGGTGATGTTTTTAAAGTATTTCCCGAAAAAAGACTGGTTGGGAAAATGGAGTTCCTGCGATATTTCCTGAATGGTCATATCGGTGGATTGCAGCAGGGCTTTGGCTTCCAGGACGACATAATGGTCGATCCATTCTCCGGCGGTGTGCCCGGTGGCTTTCTTGACCATTTGGGAGAGGTATTTCGGGGTCAGGCACAGCCTGTCCGCGTAAAAAGCCACCTCCCGGTGACTGCGGAACAGACCGGACACCTGATGGATAAAGAGATCGAAAATGTGGTCATAGCGCTTCTTGCTCAGGTCTTCCTGAGGGGAATGCCGGCGAAGGATGTTCAGGATGTCGTAGATCATGGCGCGCATCAGGTTGATGATGATCTCACGGCGCATCGCGTTGCCGGTGTCGGCGGCCTTGGCTTTCAGGATGTGGTAATATTCCAGGATGCACAGCCTTTCCGTCCGGTCGAGGTGCATGTAATCGAAGTCCCGCTTGCGGTGGTAAGTCGAGATGGAGTTTTTGATCACGCTGATGATATCCTGGGAGGAGCTGAAATCCATCGCGATGAAAACACCGGAAAAATCCTCTGTCTGGCGGATCAGTTGGATCATATCGTTGGGCCGGACAATGGTCATATCCCCCGGGATGGCCTGGTGCCGCTTCATATTGAGCTCGAATGTGACCTCCCCATGCAGGCACATCGAAAAAATGAACACCTCCGACCGCAGGGGGCGTTCCCGGAAAAACAGGTCGCTTACCTGGTCGAAGATCGCAAAATCGTCGCCGATCGTAATGACGTTCGGAATATTTTGCACAAAATTTATGCTAAGTCCTGGAATTTTTGTACTTTTCATCACCTAAAAACTGATTGCCGGATAAAATTAAGCCCTTTATGCCGAAACCGGCAGGCGAAACCGGGCAAAAAGAGAAAAATAGAACAAGTATCAGGTAAAACAAACCCATCCGGCGGGTTTTCTGCCGGATAGCAATGACTTAAAAAGATAACCCGAATATGAAAAACTTGAACCAGGCAATCCTCCTCGTTACGGTACTTTTCGCATCGGCCTGTGGCTCCGGCCATCAGCCTGCGCGCCAGCCGGTGTCCGTGCGGGTAGAGACCGTATCGTCGAAAAATACCGATACCGCGTACAGCTATACGGGTACGATCGAAGAAACTTCCTCTTCGATGCTGAGCTTTTTGGTGGGGGGCACGCTCCAACAGGTGTGGGCCGATGCGGGCGCCCGCGTGAAAAAAGGACAGAAGCTGGCTTCGCTGGACGGTTCTTCCCTGGCGGATGCCTATACGGCTGCCAAATCCAACCTGGAACGGGCCGAAGATGCCTACCGGCGAATGAAGATGCTGTACGATGCCGGAAGCCTGCCTGAAATAAAATGGGTGGAAGTGCAGACGACCCTCTCCGAAGCCCGGAGCGTGGAGCGTATCGCAGCCAAGAATCTCCGCGATGCGGTGCTTTATGCACCGGCAGACGGCGTCATTTCCGAACGCTATGCCGATCCGGGGGTCAACGTGGCCCCGGGAGTGCCTGTACTGCGGTTGGTGCAGATTAACAAAGTCTATGCGGTGGTGTCCGTGCCGGAACGCGATATTCCGGTGCTCAAGACCGGTATGGAGGCTTCGGTATCGGTCGGGGCCTTGGGGACCGGCTCCTATGCCGGGGTCGTGGCCGAGAAAGGAGTAGCCGCCAATCCCTTGTCCCATACTTACCGGATGAAGATCGAGCTGGACAATCCGAACGGGGAACTGATGCCCGGCATGGTTTGTTCGGTGGGGATAAAATCGCCGGAAGAAATCTCCCAGATCATCCTTCCTCCGTCGGCCGTGCAGATCGACGATAAAGGGCAGTCTTTCGTGTGGCTGGCCCGCGACGGAAAAGCCGATAAACAGATCGTGATGCCGGGCGGTCTTTCCGGGTACGGGGTGATCATCGCCTCGGGCCTTTCCGACGGCGACGCCGTGATCGTGGAAGGAAACCAGAAAGTGAGTCAGGGAATGAATATCGCGGCCCAATGAAGCAGGAAGGAGGAATCGCGAGCGTGATAGGGGGCGCATTCCGGTATCACCGGATCGTCCTGCTGCTGGTGGCTATCCTGGTGGGGCTCGGTATCGCCGGGCTGGCTGTGATGCCCAAGCAGGAGTTCCCCGAATTTACCGTGCGGCAGGGACTGGTCGTGGGGGTATACCCCGGGGCGACTTCCCCGCAGGTGGAGGAACAACTGACCAAACCGCTGGAAAATTTCATATTCAGCTACAAGGAGGTCAACCGCAAAAAGACCTTTTCCCAGAGCCGGGACGGCATGGTATTCGTCAATGTCGAACTCAACGACGACGTGAAGGACAACGACCAGTTCTGGTCGAAATTCAAACTGGGGGTCCAGGCGTTCAAGAGCAGTCTGCCTGCCGGGGTGATAGCCTTGCAGGTGAACGACGATTTCGGCGATACGTCGGCCCTGCTCATTACCCTCGAATCCAAGGACAAGACCTACCGCGAACTCGAAAAATACCTCGAAAACCTCGAAGACCGCCTGCGTACGATCGAATCGGTATCGGCTCTGCGTAGGTACGGGGTACAAAAGGAGCAGATCGGCGTGTACCTCGACCAACAGAAATTGTCGCAGTACGGGATAGGCCCGGTGTCGCTGGCGCAAAAACTGTTTTCGCAAGGATTTACGACCCTCAGCGGAAAGGTGGACAACCACCGTTTTGTAGCGCCGGTCCATGTGGCCGACCCTTACGACTGGGTGCGCGACGTATCCCAGCAGATCGTCTATTCCGATCCGCAGGGGAATGTCATCCGCCTGAAAGACGTAGCGGAAATAAAACTGGAATATCCCGATCCGGATTCGTATATCCAGAATAACGAAGTGAAATGTATCCTGCTGTCGATGGAAATGCGGCACGGGCACAACATCATCGAAATGGGCCGCCAGGTCAAGGCGGTGATCGCGGACTACGAAAAGACGCTCCCCGAAGGGGTCACCATTTACCGGATCACCGACCAGTCGGAGGTGGTCTCCGAATCCATTCATACGTTTATCCGGGAACTGCTTATCGCCGTACTTTCCGTGCTGCTGGTGGTCGTCATCCTGATGCCTATGCGGGTGGCTTACGTATCGGCTTCGACGATCCCCATTACGATATTCAGCGCGCTGGCATTGTTCTTTGTCTTTGGGATCGAGCTCAATACGGTAACGCTCGCGGCGCTGCTGGTCACCCTGGGCATGATCGTGGACGACTCCATCGTGATCATAGACAATTATATGGAAAAGATGGACGAGGGGATGTCCCGGCTGCAAGCCACATTGGCCGCCCCGAGGGAATTCTTCAAATCCGTCCTTTCGGCCACTCTGGCGATCAGTATCACGTTCTTCCCGTTCCTTTTCACCACCACGGGGATGTTCAACGACTTTTTGCAGTCGTTCCCCTGGGCGATCACCATCATTCTGGGGATTTCCTTGTCGGTGGCGCTGCTGCTCGTGCCGTTCCTCCAGTATACATTCATCAAGCACGGGGTGATAAACCGGGAGAAAGGAAGCGAGCATCACCATAAGACATTCATGGATACCCTTCAGAAGTGGTATGATAAGCTTCTGGCCCAGTGTTTCGCCCATCCGTACGTGACGTTGTCCGTGGGTATAGGGGCGGTGATCGCCGGGGCGGCGATGTTCCTCAACCTCCCGATGCGCCTGATGCCTATCGCCGAGCGCAACCAGTTTGCCGTGGAGTTTTATCTGCCTACCGGCACCGCGCTGGAACGTACGGCCGAATTGGCGGACAGCCTTGAAAGTATCCTGCGCAAAGATAAACGGGTGGTTTCGGTCACCAATTTCCTGGGTTCCGGGTCGCCCCGTTTCCAGACGGCCTATACCCCGCAGTTGCCGGGGTCGAATTTCGCTCAGTTCATCGTCAATACGACCGGGATCCATGATACCGAAGACTTATTGAACGAATATACGGGTAAGTATTCGGTGTATTTTCCGGATGCGTATGTGCGGTTCAAACAGTTGGACTATTCGCAGGCCCGTTTCCCGGTGGAGATACGCCTGAAGGGCGACAGCCTGTCCGTCCTTTATCAGGCGGCGGACAGCGTGATGAAAGTCATGCACAAAGATACGCGCCTGAGCCTGGTGCGCACTAATTTCGACGAACCGCTCCCGGGTGTACACCTGCGGATGGACGAAATCGAAGCGGCCCGTCTGGGGCTGGACAAGACGCTGCTGATGGCTAATATGGCGATCCGCTTCGGCGACGGTCTTCCGGTGACGACCCTTTGGGACGGGGATTACCCGATCGGCATCGTGCTGAAATCCCTCGACAAAGAGCAGCCGACGTTTTCCGACCTTCCGGACGAATATATTCCGGTGATGGGTGGGGTAGCCTCTGTGCCGCTGAGGCAGGTGGCTGCGATGTCCCCCGACTGGAATCCGGGACAGATCGTACGCCGCAACGGGGTGCGGACCATATCGGTGCTGGCTGAAACGGTGCGCGGGTACAATACCGACCGGGTGACGAGGGAGGTAGTATCGGCCATTAAAAAAGGCGTGCAGTTCCCCGAAGGGGTAACGATGTCCGTGGGCGGGGCGAAGGAAGTGGACGATGAGGCCCTCCCGCAGATCATGGCGGGCCTGGGCATCGCGGTCTGCATGATATTCTTCATCCTGTTGTGGCATTTCAAGAAAATAAGCCTGGCACTACTCACCCTTTGTTCGACGGCGATGTGTCTGTTCGGGGCGGCGCTGGGGATGTGGATCATGGGCAACGATCTGAGTCTTACCTCTATTTTGGGTGTGGTCAGCCTGATAGGTATTCTGGTGCGCAACGGTATCATTATGTTCGACTATGCAGAGGAATTGCAGCGCGACAAGGGAATGAGCGTGCGCGATGCGGCCCAGCATGCCGGTATGCGGCGTATGCGCCCGATATTCCTCACTTCGGCGGCGGCTTCGATGGGGGTAATCCCGATGATCCTCAGCCGGAGCGCCCTGTGGTCGCCGATGGGTACGGTGATCTGTTTCGGTACCCTTACTACTATGGTATTCATTTCGACTGTTATGCCGGTGGCGTACTGGTTGATATTCCGCAAGGATTCCGCCGGGACGAAAGAACCGGCGACAACGGTGATTGCCGATCCTGCGGCCCAATAAACCGATTTTGGAATTATGAGAAAAGTAATCATAGCCTCTATCCTGATAGCCTTGTCCCAGCCTGCCTGGGGTCAGCAAAAAGCCCTCACGCTGGACGATTGCCGGGGAATGGCCCTGGAGAACAATGTGCGGATGAAGAATGCCCGCATCGGGATCGAACAGGCCCGGCAGGTGCGCCGGGAAGCACTCACCAAATATTTCCCCACGGTAAAAGCGCAGGGTGTGTGGATGACCAACGATCACGGACTGATCGAACTGGACATCCTTCCTTCAATTCTGCCTCCGATGTATTTCATCGATAACGGAGTGATGGGGGCTGTCACGGCCACCCAGCCGGTATTAGCCGGCGGCCAGATCGTCAATTCCAACAAACTGGCCAAAGTGGGGTACGAGGTCAGTGGATACCAGGCTGAACAGACCCGTGATGAAGTGGTGCTTACCACCGAGGAATACTACTGGCAATATATCGGCCTGCAGGAAAAACTGCGTACCGTCGATATGGTGGAACAACTATTGGCCAGCACCTATAAAGATGTCGACCTTTATGTAAAGGCCGGGGTGACCAACCGCAACGACCTGATGAAGGTGCAACTTAAAGTGAACTCTGTCAAAAGTACCCGCCTGGAGATAGAGAACGGGCTGTCTATCGTCAAAATGCTGCTCGGGCAGTATATCGGGATGGGTACGGATGATTTTGCGGTCGCTCCGGACAGCCTTTCCAAACTGCCGGCCCCGCAAAATTACAAAGTAGACCACTTGCAGGTGCTGCCCAATACCTCCTCTTATCGGTTATTGACGAGCAATGTGGAAGCAGCCAAACTGCAAAAACGCCTGGCCGTCGGGAAAAACCTGCCGACTATCGGGGTGGGGGCCAGCTATTCGTATGACAATTGGCTGGACAACGACCATCGCCTGGGTATGGTATTCGCCTCGGTCTCGGTGCCTATTTCCGACTGGTGGGGCGGCTCACATGCGATAAAAAAACAAAAACTCTCCCTCCAGATCGCCGAGTTGGAAAAAGAAGACGCTTCCCAGTTGCTGCTCATCCGGATGCAGAAATGCTGGAACGACCTGACCGAAGCGTATAATCAAGTGGCTTTGTCCAAAGAATCGATCGCTACTGCTCAGGAGAACCTCCGTCTGAGCAGCGATTATTACAAAGCCGGAACGTCTACCCTTACCGATCTTCTGGATGCGCAGACCTCCCTGCAGCAGGCTCGCGACCAGTATACGGACAGTTATACCGACTACATGGTCAAACTTACCCTGTACCTCCAGGCTACCGGCCGGTAAAAGAAATACTTTGGGAAAATTCGGTATAATTTGCCTTTTTGTCGTATTTTCCTGCATTGAAAAAATAGTGTTTGTTAAATATTTGCAAGGTATTTTTTATACAAATAACTGATATTGGATGTAATATCTTTCAATGATAACGAAAATCAAAAATTTCCGGGATGTCCATTTTGTCGTTTTTTTTGTTTGCAAACTCCCTTTATTTTCTGAAATTGTCCCCCGCTTGGAATTTTACCCTACTTTTGCCCTTAGCGTTATTTATGAATTTGTTAACAATCAGAAAAGAATATAAAAAATGAAAGACACGAGATCAAGGAAAAAAGAAATCTACCAAGCGCCGGGCGCTGAAGTGGTAGAAGTCAACGTCGAACGTGGATTTGCCGTGACCAACAATCCGTTCCAGCCGGGAACTCCGTGGTAATGCCTTTTTAGCGGCTGACGGCCGCAACGAATCAGGAATAACAAAATAATAAGATGATGAAAATAAAATATATCGTATCCGCCCTATGCCTGGCCGCCCTTATGGTCGGATGCCAGAAAGAAGGCGGAAATTCCGGACAGTCCGGAGAAGGATTTAAACTGTCGGCCACATCCCAGCCTCAGACCCGCACATCGATCGGCGCCGACGGACTGACCGTGAAATGGGAATCCGACGACGTAGTGAAACTGGTATCCGTCAGCGGAACTACCTCCTACGACTTTAAAGTAGCCCAGGGCAGTATCTCTGCCGATGGGACCAAAGCGGATTTTGAACTGCAAAGCGGCGGAACCGTGGCGGCCGGGACTTACCGGGTCGTATATGGCCAGAGCGCGACCGCGACCGCTTCGGATGTTCAGTTCTCCTTCGGGGACGTTTCGACCACCCATGCAGCGAAAGACAATGCCAAAGGTGCATTGAAATACAAATACATGTATTCCGATGTGATCACGGTGGCGGAAGGGGCTACTTCCGCTTCGGCGCCCATGAACCATGCGAGCGCCATGCTGAAACTGCCTGTTACGCTGTCTTCCAACGCTACGGGAGGGGCTGTAACCCTGACCTCCGTAACGGTGTCGGACAAGAACAGCAACTCGGTATTCAGCCTGGAGCACAATATGAACAAGTCTACCGGCGCCGTTACGCCTAACGGAGCCCAGATGGCTGCTTCTATAGCTGTGACGTTCACCGATACCCCGGAATTAACGGTCGGCACTGCGTATACGGTTTACCTGCCCATCCCTCCGACGACCGTGAGCGATGCTACGGTAAAGATCTCGACCTCGGCGGGCGACTTCTCGTTCGACAAGGCAGGCAAGACTTTCGAGGCCGGATACCAGTATGAGGTGACCGGACTGACTTTCGACGCGGTGGGTGCTTCCACCAACGTAGGCAATGTGACCGACTGGAACAATGCCATGCAGGGCGCTTCTGCCCCGGTGACCGTTACGCTGACGGCTGACGTGACCCTGGACGAGAACGCGGTGTTCCCCACCTATCCTGTGACCGTGAACGGGCCGTATAAACTGATCGTCGACGCCTCCTCTTCGGTAGGCCCGATCGATGCGTCTGCGGATAAAATTATCGCTACGGCCAACCCCACCCGGAAAGTCACGACCACCGTCGGCTTTGTCGGCGGGGCAGACCTGGTGGTGAACGGCGGGATACTTTACGCTTCCGATGTCATTTTGGGCAACGGCAGCAGCATTTCCGGTACGGGCCGCCTGGTCCTCTCCGGGAACCTGACGGTAGAACCCCAGGCCACGGCTACCATCGCCGACGGATTTATCGCCAGCTGTGCCGGCCTGTACAATGACGGCACGTTAACCGGCGGTACGGTATATTACGGCACGGTAGTGGGTACCACCCCGGACAACGCCGTGAGCAAGGCTGCGGCCCAGCTCCCGTATTCCGGTTTCGATAAATGGTACCGCACAAAAATTTATCTGATCTTATCTTCCCTGGGTAAACAGGGTTGGTTTGTCGGAGAAACTTCCGGAAGCGCCGATAACGTATGGCAGTCCGGTAATGGTAACAGCACTAAAGCTTCGAAAGGAGGTTTGGCGATGGCCGGGGACGATGCGAACCCAACCCGTCCGGACGGTACGAATAAAGTAGCCGGGGATTATTCCCTCCAAATGGTATCCAGCTGGGTCACCATATCCGGGGTAGGAAAATTTGCAGCGGGGAACCTGTTTACGGGGACTTATGAAAATACGATCATTTCTTCGGGGAGTGCGTCCATGAACTTCGGGGTTTCCTATACCCACAAGCCGGTCGCTTTCAGCGGGTATTACAAATATACTTCCGGGAACATCGATTATGATGGAAAAAAATTAGATACGCCCCTTGAAGAAAAAGATGCGTGCGATATCTATGTAGCTATCTCGAAGAAAGTGTACAATGTGGACACCAATAATGCCGATAGCTATCCCGGGCTTACAGCCAACGATCTTTCGGCCGATCCGGATATTGTCGCTTATGGGCGCTTGACCAGCAGCGAAGAAGTTTCCGGTGCTTATGGAAACGGATTCAAAAAGTTCCGGATAGAACTCACTTATAAGAGCGATGACTTTAATCCATCGGATGCAAATTATGTGATCATTTCGGCTTCCAGCAGTAAGGATGGTTCGACATTCAAGGGAAGCAGTGCCGCTAACCTGTGGCTGGACGAAGTAGAATTCGAGTTCTAACCGACATTCAGAGTTACTTAAAATTGTATATAATCGGCCGGGGGCGCTCCTTATGGAGCGCCCCCGGCTTTTGTTTCCGCCTGCGGCGGCGATGGGGAAAAGCTGCGTCAGCCTTTCATTTTATCCCAGCGGTAATTGTAGATGACGGTAACCTCCACGACTTTGTCCTGGCCGTAGTTTATGGTCTTGTAATCGCAGGACAGGCGGGTCTCCGTAGTTCCTTTGTTGAACCGGCACAAGTCGGGCACCGTCTGCCCGTTCATCCGTTTGGAGGCGGCCATATAGGCGTTGCCTTTGTCCTTGTCGAAAGCCTCGGTCAGGCTTTTGAGCAGGGGCGAATCCTGTGGGAAGGTGATCTTTACGGTCTTCCCTTCGATCGCTTTGGTGGCGTTGTCCCGGTAGTCTATTACCGTGATGTCGATGGCGGGGTCTTTTTCGCATTTTTCGACCCAGCGGTTCAGGTTTTCCTGGGCGTACAACCCGGAGGCTCCCAACAGGGAAAAGAGGAGAAAGAATAATTTTTTGTTCGCTTTCATGATTTATGGTTTTGTTTGATTGGTGGCGTTGTTTGCCCGGCGGGTTGGTCGGCCGCTTTGAATTCCCGCTCCCAGCGGGAGTAAAGCTCCATTTTTTCCGAAGTCTCGTTCAGGCTCCGCTCAGTCTCATTCAGGGAGGTGTACCCGGCTATTTTTCGGTCGACGGCTTCGTTTATCGCTTCGAGTTCCCGCTGTTTCTCGTCCATTTCCCGCTCGATGGCTTCCCGCTGCGAGGCGAAAGTTTCCGGATCGCCGACGATCGTTTGGCCGTTGCGGACTGTGTAACTCCCCTGGTAGGGGTCGAACGCATTTTCCCGCTGCATCAGAAAGGGAATCGCGATGAGCGCCCCCAGGATAAAGACGGCTGCAACGGATGCCCTTACCCCGATACGCCGGAATATATTTTTAGGAGGTAATTTTCGGGCAGGCCCTTCCTTTTCCAGCCCGTTTTCAAAATAACTTATCAGGGGCTTGTATGGGGCTAAATGTGCTGGAATATCCTCCTGTGCGAAATAATCGTACAGTTCTTTTTCCTGGGCGTTTGTGGTACTTCCCTCGAAAAAGAGTGCCAGTAATTCTTCTATATATCGGTCTTTATTTTCCATGATCCTGTATTTTTAAGAACAGCTCTTTGACTTTTTTTCGGGCCCGGGAGAGGTTTACCCGCACAGCTTCGATATTACTGCCGGTGATCTCGGCTATTTCGCTTGTCTCCAGTCCATCCAGGTGTTTCATCCGCAGGACAGCCTGCTGGGTGTCGGGCAGGGTACATATGATTTCCGAGATCTGCCGGGCGCTGTCCCGGTATTCCAGTATCTTCTGGGGATCGGGACTGTCTCCTGCTGCCTCGAAATCCGAAATGGAATTGTTCCGTTGTTGGATTTTAAGACGGTTCAGGGAAAGGTTTTTCGTGATCCTCATCGAAAAGGCTTCGATGCTGTAATAGCGTTCCAGGCTGTCGCGGATCGACCAGAGCTTTAGAAAAACTTCCTGAACGATATCTTCCGCTTCGTCCGGGTCCCGCAGGAACCGCCGGGCATAGGCCGACAGTTTGCCCCGCAGAGGCAATATTTCCCGAACGAATCTTTCTTTCTCCATTTCAATAGCAAGACAATATGGAACGCGAAACATAACACCGTTCCTTCATTTTTTCTGAGCGGCGGATTTCCTTAGGTAAAAATAGGCAATAGAGCCTAAAGTTGTGCCGGTAAGTTGCCGGGGAATACCTTCAATGCTGAATAACAAGACCGGCGATAAATTGTAGGATTTTTCCTTTGAAAATATATCTTTTTTGACTATATTAGTGAATAGGCTTGGTATTAAGCCTTTTTTGCGCATTTATAATTATCAAAAAAGAAATAAAATGAATGAAAGACAAGCCCGATCTTCTGTTGAACGACTTCAGAAAGAGCTTGATAAGGCGATAATTGCTATCAAAAAACGGGTGGATAAGGCCTATGCCGAAGCATTGGGGCGGGCTGTCGCGGCGTGGGGGATGGAGAAGAATTCTCCGGAGTATATACGCATTCATGCGCAATTGCGGGAAAAGTATCAAAAGGAGTTAGACGATGCCGTCACTTCGGCGGAAAAGGAGTTCAGAACAAAATACGCGGCCGTTTTTGCGGAGCTGACCGACGGGCTGCCCAGCCGGGCGGCCGGTGTAGGAGAGTTCGTCGAAAAATACCAGGGCAGCCAAAAATGGGTAGGGCAGTCGGAGATAGCGCGTTCGGCGGCGGCATTCTCCGAAGAAATAAAACTATTGGAGAAATTACGGGAAGATCCGGGGATTGTCTCTGCCATCGGTCCGGTGAGAAATGGGAAGTTAACCGCCCGGCAGGTAAATCGATTGACCGGACTGCTGAAAAATCCCCAGGCTGCAAAAAAGGCAGGGGTAGACCTATCCCGGTGGCGGGAGTCGGTTTACGGGCGCAATACGACCGGGAATTCGGCATCACTGTTGGAAAATTCGCTGGAACGAACGCTGGTGAAAGATGGTTATGTCCTGCAAAATACCATGAGCCAGGATGTCCCCGAGATAATCGGTTGCCGGATATCGGTACGTCCGGCCAACAAGTACGGCGGCCCCCGAAAAAGGGATATCTGCGATGAAATGGCCGCGGATTATCCCAAAGGGTTCGTGTTTACCGGGTGGCATTACAACTGCCGGTGCGCATGTCATCCGTTGATCAAAAATTCGCTGCTCACCCCGGCCCTGGCGGCCAAAGGGTTCATCGGCGTGGCGGACGATACGGAGATAACCATGCCGGAAAAGGCGGAAGCTTTCCTAACGGGGAATATCGAGCGGTACCAAAATGCTTTCCCGGAACTGCCCAAGGCCAATTATGTGGATTACCGGGGCCAAAAGCGCCTTTTGGCCAACCTGAAACCCGAAGACCAGCTCGGCTACTACCTCGGGAATTTCGGGGACGATTTTTTGAAAGGATATAAAGCCGTCGAGGTAACCCTGTCCGAACCCTCCGACCCCGAAGTGTTCATGGACACCCGGATCGCCGGCGACCAGGTGCGGTTCAATATATCGACCCGCACGGCCGCCGACGGGCACAATCCTGCCAAAGACCTGATAGGGGCTTTTAAGAAATCCAATACGGGTATTCCCCTGACTCGGGAAGAGCTTTCGGCCGCCTCGGACATTACCCACGAAATGGTACATACGATGGGACGGGAACACTCCTTCGCCGAACTGGAACAGCAATACCCCGACCGCCGCGACGAACTGCTGGACTTCAACCTCTACCCCCAGTCGCCCCGGCGGCAAGCCCTCGAAATGGTCACCGAATGGTACGCCCGGGAGATATTCCCCCAGGTGGCGAAAAGCCAGCAATGGGCCCTTCCCGAGGGTTTTGAGCAGAGCATCGGTACCGGTTACGTGGATATGGTGGCCAACCTCCGGATATTCCTGGAGTATACCGGCGGCTCGCAGCAGACCACCGACCGCCTGGCCGAGATCCTCCGCCGGCCCGACAAAGCCTTCGCCTACCGCTACCTGACGGATATCATCCGGGAGACCAAAGTCCTGAAAAGCGGCCGCAATCCCGAAACGCTGCTCAAAAAAATGCTCTCCGCCCCGCCCGAAGAGTTCTCCCGCTACCTGGAAGAAGCCGCTGTCCGTCCCGCGCCTGCCGAAACGCCCGCCCCTGTCGTTCCGGTAGTGGTCTCCGCTGCCGCCGGACAACAGGCCGCCCAAAGTGCCGCCGCCCTGAAGGCCGAGGAGGAACTTGCCCGGCTGGGCCTCGATGCCAAAGGAGCCGCCAAGCGCCTGGGCACCGGGCTGGAAGGGGTGAAAAAGAACTCCCTGGTCGACGCCCGCGCCTCGTCCGTACTGCGGGGGCTGGGGCATGTCACGAAGTGGGGCCTGATACTCGCTCCGGTGGGGATCGCCACCAACGCCTACGAAGAGCAGCAGGAAAAAGCGAAATCCCCGTCCACCACGCCGGCGCAAACCGCGGACGCCTCCACCTTGGGCGAGCAAATGTTTCCCGGCTACCACCGCTACGTCAGCCCCAAACTATACACCGGGCAATCCCATGCCGCCGGGCTGACCGCCGGTGTGGTGGACGGACTGATAGACCTGGGAGTCGGCTTCAAGGACGTCATCGGCGGCATCGGCAAATACGCCGTCTACGGAATATCCAAACTGCTGGGAAGCGTCTTTCCTTCCTCCCCCGGGACAGCCGGCGCCGTGATGTCCGAGAAATTCGACGGCATCAACCAATACGGCGACCAAATGGGGCTCGAACTGCTGGAATTCTTTAAGGAATACAACGCCAACCCTGTATTCCGCCAAATGTTCCAGGACCAATTGACCGGCGGACTGAAAGATTATTTCTCCCGCCTGAACGGCACCCTGCCCGAACAAGGCTACGCCCAGGGACGCCTGCTGGTGGACGTCGTATCCCTTCTGGTGGCCACCGGCGGGCTGAAGAAACTGATGGGCAACTGGAAACGGCTGAAAACATTTAGTTTGAAAGAATACCTGCCCAAGAAGCCCGCGCAGGCCAAAAATATAATCGAAAAAGAAATAAAAATACTCGGCAACCCCGCTGCCAAAGCCGGAACCCAAGTCCCGAAAACTCTTCCTTCTGCACCTGTGCCAACTCCAAAAACAATGATGAATTACAGTCCCATAAACAGGATTGAAAATGCAGATAAAATGATTGGAAAGGCAGGATATGAGCATGTATTGAATGTTAATAAAGCCCGCTGGAATAAACAGAAGAAAATATTTGAATTTTCGGGAGGGCATACCGAAAAATCTATAAAACAATATATTACTAATAACGGTGGTGGACGGTACGCGATTAAGCATAAAATGGTAAACTCGGAAACAGGGGTTTATCAGGGAAAAGTAGTAATAGAATTGAATAATGGAATGTCCATTTCAAAGGCAGGTACTATTTCCTCGTTCTTTCCGAAGAATTGGCCGGAATCGAAAATTATGGAAGAAGTCCAGTACGCCGCAAAAAATTTGAAAGGTATGCATCCAAAATATATTGATGCATATGTAGGAGAAACCCGGGAAGGAGTACAAATTGTATTTTTTTGCGAGGAAGAAGCAGAAAATAAAATAAAAAGAGTCATTTCTTTTTTTCCTTTGCATGAAAAATTGGCTAATTTTAAATCGTTAAATTAATAGAATATGAAATACTCTAAATTAATATGGCATCCGCATTTGGATATAAATAATTCGCCAATGATGGATGTGAATTCGGAACCATTATTAGTTTTTGATGGATCCCCAACAAGGGCAATACTCCATAATGATATTAACATGATAATAGAAGATAAAGAATATTTAGATGAAGTTTTGGCCGAATTTGAAAATGTTCTTTCTGATAAAGAAGAAGAAGGGTCATATAGTGGAGAAATGCTTATCTTTTTCTATAATAAAGAAACTTGCGAAGTAAGTATCGGTGAAGATATTATTGCCTATTTTAGAACAAAAGACATGTATGACATGCTAAAATCTTTCCGGGAATATAGAGATAATTATTATTCTCAGCGATGAGTTTTGCATTTATGATTTAAAACTCCGCCATTGGCGGAGTTTTTTGTTTAGAACCCCTTACCCGCGTGGAGAAAACCACCCTGGGGACAAAAGAGGAGATCAAAACAATGCTCGACGCCAGCAAAGACCACGTGTTCAAAGGAAGTAAACCAAGCTATGTAAAAAGCAAAGGGATCTTCAAGTATTCCGGCGCACATACAAAAGAAGGACTGGTTCGATTAGCAAAAGAAAACGGCGGTAAATATACACTCAGAGATTTGAAAATAAATCCCATGACAGGCGTATACGAATGCCGCCCGGAGATCGTCCTAAAGGACGGGACTATCGCCGTAAAAGATGGAAACAATGGCGTCTGCTCTTTCTTTCCGGATGGCTGGTCTAAAAACAGAATTATCGAGGAAGTACAGTATGCCTCCGAGCACATAGTCGGAAAGCTAGCCAAACAACGGAATAAATATATAGGAATATCAAAAGATAACAGAATACGTATTGTTATACAGTTTGATGAATATGTGAACAAAGAAGGAAAACTTGTCAAAAAAGTGACCTCTTTCTATCCGCTATACGAATAAATAACTTATATTTGTAGTCTAAAACACATTTATCATGAAAAAATATTTCACGCTGATATATCAAGCACATCTGGACGCGTATAGCGACCCGATGATGGAAGTTGATTCCGAGCCGGTATTACGCCAATTACACGATGAAATAAATTCCATCATAGAAAATAAAGAATATTATGATGAAATAGTGGAAGCCTTAGGGGAGGTTTTATCCGGAAAAAGAGAGGCCTATGATTTTGGATATGAAGTGTATACTTCGATTGCGACAAAGACGACTGCGATGTGACCGAATACCTCACCAAGAAGTTAGGCACCTTCCGCACCCGGGACGTATACGACATGCTGAAATACTTCCAGCAATACCGGGACGACTTCTACGCCCGCCGGAACGTTTAGCCTCGTGCCGAACATTTTTAAAACCCCGCCATCCGGCGGGGTTTTTTGTTGGTGGCCACCGGCGGGCTGAAGAAACTGATGGGCAACTGGAAACGGCTGAAAACATTTAGTTTGAAAGAATACCTGCCCAAGAAGCCCGCGCAGGTCAAAAATAAAATTCATTTCCAATAAATGGATGCTGTAAAAAAATCCCTGCGCAATAGCGCAGGGACTGTGTGTGCTCGAGGCGGGAGTCGAACCCGCGACCAACAGTTTAGGAAACTGCTGCTCTATCCAACTGAGCTACCCAAGCATTGGTTTCGGTGTCCTTTTTTAGGGGGGTCTTAACGGGCTTAAGGCTTAAATTTTATTACCTTTACCCCCAATGGGCCGTCTGCGGGATGTTCGCTGAGCGCGAGCGACCTAAAGACGTGCAAATATAATAAAAAAACAGTGATGGAGCCTACGGAAGACAAACGCCTTTTTTTACTCGACTCATACGCCTTAATCTACAGGGGGTATTACGCTTTCATGAAGACGATGCGCCCCAACAGCCGCGGGGAGGATACTTCGGCGGTGATGGGCTTTGTCAACACCCTGCTGGACTTGCTGCGCAAGGAGCGTCCCAGCCATATCGCGGCCGTATTCGATACGTCGAAACCGACGTTCCGTCACGAGATATTCGACCAGTACAAGGCCCAGCGGGAAGCGACCCCCGAAGCCATTCAGTTCGCCGTACCGGTGATCAAGGATATTTTGGAAGCTTTCCATATCCCCCAGCTATCGTGCGAAGGGTTCGAGGCGGACGATGTGATAGGAACCCTGGCCAAGAAAGCCGAAGAACAGGGGTTCACTACCTTCATGGTGACCCCGGATAAAGACTATGCCCAATTGGTGACCACCAAAACGTTCATGTACCGTCCGGCGCGGATGGGCAACGGAATCGAGATCTGGGATGTCCCCCGGGTGTTGGAAAAGTTCGGGATAAAGGACGTGTCACAGGTGCAGGATTATCTGGGTATGATGGGTGATGCGTCGGACAATATTCCCGGCCTTCCCGGCGTAGGGGAAAAGACCGCCAAAAAATTCCTGGCCGAATACGGCACGATGGAAAACCTGCTGGCCCATGCGTCGGAAGTAGGCGGGGCCTTGGGGAAAAAGATCGAAGAAAACAAAGAACTGGGGCTTTTGTCCAAACGGTTGGCTACCATCGAGACGGACGTCCCGGTGAAGTTCGACCACGAAGAATTTCATCTGGACGCGCCCGATCTGAACCGTATCCGCGAGATATTTCAGCATTTGGAATTCCGCCGGATGATGGAGGCTGTTTACCGGGATTTTGGAAAGGGAGCAACACCCTCTCCGTTCGGGGGTGAAAATGAGAAAGAAGAGGCTCCGGCGCAGCAGCAGGGACAGCTCGATATGTTCTCCGGGGAAGGACAGCAAAGCCTGTCGCTCTTTTCCTCGCTGCCGTCCCTGTCCGATACGCCGCACGAATACATAGATGCCAGCACGCCCGAGACGTTGGATAAACTATTGGGGCGGCTGGAAAAGGCACGGGATTTTACGTTCGATACGGAAACGACTTCGCTCAAGGCTTTCGATACGCAGATCGTAGGATTGTCCTTCGCCCTGGAAAAAGGGAAGGCATATTGGGTGCGACTGCCCGAAGACCGGGAAAAGACGCAGGAAACATTGGAACGTTTCCGGTGGGTGTTCGAGAATGAAAAGATAACCAAGACCGGCCAGAACCTGAAATACGACATCGAAGTGCTGGCCTGCTATGGAATTCCGGTGAAGGGCCCGCTTTTCGACACGATGGTGGCACATTACCTGCTGAACCCCGAATCGCGGCACGGTATGGATATATTGGCCCAAGAATACCTGTCGTACAATCCGATGCCGTTCGAAGAGATGATGGGGCGGGAAAAGGACATCCGGAAAGTGGATCCCGTGCGGCTGAAAGAATACGCCTGCGAGGACGCGGACGTTACCCTGCAACTGAAGGAAGTGTTCGCCCCGATGCTGGCGGAAAAAGGGGCGGAAAAATTGTTCTGCGACCTGGAAACCCCGCTCATTCCCGTACTGGCCGATATGGAACGCACCGGCGTGCGGATCGACACCGTGGAACTCGCCCGCTTACAACAGGATTTCAAGAAAGAACTCGATGAGGTGGAAAAACGCATTTTTGCCGAAGCGGGGGAAAGTTTCAACCTGAATTCCCCCAAACAGTTGGGAGACATTCTTTTCAAAAAGCTGGCGCTGATCGAAAAACCGAAAAAAACGAAGACGGGGCAGTGGTCCACCTCCGAGGAAGTGCTTTCCGACCTGTCTGCCGACCATGCTATCGTGGCCGATATCCTCGAATACCGTTCGATAGGCAAACTGCTTTCTACGTATATCGAGGCGCTCCCCCAGGAAATAAATCCCCGCACAGGGCGTATCCATACGTCGTTCAACCAGACACTTACGGCCACAGGTCGGCTTTCTTCGTCTAATCCCAACCTGCAGAACATTCCGGTGCGCACCCGTCGCGGGCAGATGATACGCCGGGCGTTCGTGCCTTCCGACAGCGGCCATGTGCTGATGTCGGCGGACTATTCGCAGATCGAACTGCGCATCATCGCTTCGCTGGCGGGGGAGGATGCGATGATCGATGCGTTCGCGCACGGGCAGGACATCCACCGTTCGACGGCGGCACGGGTATTCGGCGTGCCGTTGGAGGAGGTGACCAAGGAACAGCGCAGCCATGCCAAGAGCGTCAATTTCGGGATCATATACGGGGTGTCGGCCCACGGGCTTTCCCGTCAGACGGGCCTGCCGCGCAGCGAATCGGCGGCGATCATCGATTCGTACTACAAGACGTACCCTAAACTCCGGGATTATATCGAATCCCTGAAAGAGTTTGCCCGGGAGCACGGTTATGTGGAGACGATCATGGGGCGCCGTCGCTATTTGCCGGATATCAATTCCCGCAATGCCAATGTCCGCGGAGCGGCCGAACGCAACGCCGTCAACGCCCCGATACAGGGTTCGGCGGCCGATATCATCAAGCGGGCGATGATCGATGTTTTCGCCGAGCTTTCTTCGGGAAAATACGCGGCTAAACTGCTTTTGCAGGTGCACGACGAATTGGTGCTGGACGTGCCGAAGAGCGAGATCGAGGCCGTCGGGGCGATGGTCCGGCAGAAAATGGAGGGGGCCTGGATCGACCGGGTGCCGTTGGTCGTCGAGGTGGGGACCGGGGACAATTGGCTCGATGCCCACTAATTCGTTATATTTAGCTTTTCTCATTTGGGGGCATGGTATTTTAGAAGATTCACAATTACAAATTTTTATCATGGATATTAGCTTGGATAGTATTTGTCGGAAGTAGTGTAATTGGAATTATATTTGCCATTTATGTTTTCTTGAATTTTGACGACGTTGTTTCACTTCGAATGCTATATCGTAATAGCAGTGTATCATTGTTTGAAATAGAGTGGCAGTATATTATAGAGAGGTTTACTTGCATTTCATTCGCTACATTCATCAATGCCTATTGGCTAATCTTTATATTTAAAATATTATGAAGGATGTTTTGGACAAATCATTTGATTCTGAATTTGATAAAATTGAGAATTTAACTTGGTATCCTTGGGTAGGAAAGGATTATAAAAAAGGAACTCGCAGGATTCTTGTTGTGGGTGACAGCCATTATTCTGTTGATTGTGAAGGTTACTTTGATCAGGAGTGTTATGATGATTTCATGTCAACTAAAGAGGCAAGCAGAAATATTTTAGAACGTTATCTTAACGGTGAAACATGGAATTTTTATCGGAATTTGGAAAGTACATTTCCTGATAGTGACAATTTTTGGTCAGAAATTACATTCTATAATTTCATTCAACAACCGATGAGGCAGAGTAATGCAATACCTAATGAACAAGAATATATTACGGCTTGGCATTGTTTTGTTGATTTAATAAAGATTTTAAAGCCAACAGATTGTATTTTTATAGGTGTACGAAGCGAAACTTGTTTTGGTTATTCATGCCAGAAAATGGGTATAAAATGTACTATTGAAGATATGCCAATAAAAATAAATAGGACACATCCTCGTAAAGGTAATATTGTTTTGTCTGAAGCTTATGCATTAGACCTTTATTTTATTCATCATACATCACAATATTACTCCCCAGATCAATGGAATGAATTTCTAAAGCAACAATTACCGGAAGCAATGAAATGGCTAATACTAAATAAGAATAATTGTTGCTGACGCACTACGTTTTATAAGCGGACGAGCTGTAGTATGGGTAAAAAACGTCGATTTTGCTGATGATTATCCAACTGCTAAAGAGAAGTGCGGCTTGATTGATGATATGGGAAAATTTATTGTTCCTCCGATATATAGGATACGCCTCGGCCATTGTCAAACCAGTTTGAATGGCGTTCGGCTTTCACTATATTTGCAGAATATAGGATGCGCCTCGGCTATTTTCAAACAAGTTTGAATGGCGCTCGGCTTTACGTATATTTGTAACCCAAAACGCCAAAATATGAAAGGAACGATGGAAGAGGCATTCCGCAGGCATGTGAAGGAGTTGTTTCCCGATTTTTTTTCGGGGGAGAGGTTCCTGTTGGCCTTTAGCGGGGGACTGGATTCCGTGGCGCTGGGCAGCCTGATGAAGGTGTCCGGGATTCCTTTCGATGCGGCGCATTGCAATTTCCACCTGCGGGGTGATGAATCCCTGCGGGACGAGCGGTTCGCCGCCGGGCAGGCTGTCCGGTGGGGGGTAAAATTGCTCAAAGCGGATTTCGATACGGCGGGGTATGCCCGCAGGAAGAAGATTTCCATCGAGATGGCGGCCCGGGAACTTCGTTACGGCTGGTTCGCAGAAGTGGTGGAAAAAGGAAAATACGCGGGGGTCGTGACGGCGCACCACGGGGACGATCAGGTCGAAACGGTGCTGCTGAACCTCACCCGGGGGACTTCGCTGGATGGACTTCTGGGAATGGCGCCGCGCAGCGGGCCGGTCCTGCGGCCTTTGCTCCCGTTCTCGCGGGAAGAATTGGCGCAGTATGCCCGGCAGGCGGGGTTGGAATGGGTAGAGGATTCGACCAACGCCCTGACGGATTATACCCGTAACAAGCTAAGGCATCAGGTGCTCCCGGTGCTCAAGGAGATCAACCCTTCGCTGGTGGGTTCCCTTTATGAAAACACAGGGTATTTGCGGGGGGTAGCCCGTTTTTACGGGCGGATGGCCGAGGAAAAAATCCGGATGATCCGTGTGCAGGAGCCGGGGCGGGACAAGATAAGCCTGAGCGGATTGTCCGCCTTGGGGGAAGATATGCCGGTATTGCTTTACGAAATACTCCGGCCTTATGGCTTGGAATCCCGGACGGGGGATGTGGCGAGGAGCATTGCCGAAGGGCAGAGCGGTGCGGAGTTTTTCTCCGAGGGCTTCCGGATGCTGCGCGACCGCGATTTTTTGATCGTCGAGCCGGTAGGAGATCCTCTGTCGGAAGAAATTTTTATAATCCCGCAGGGGGCGGAAAAGATAGATCATCCGGTGGAAATGACGTTCCGGATGGTGGAGAATACAGACGATGTGCGCTTTGAGGATGACAGTGCCGTAGCGTATTTCGATGCGGATTTGCTGGGATTCCCGTTGGAACTCCGGCCGGTGCGTCCGGGCGATGCGTTCTGTCCGATCGGGATGGGGGGACAGCGCAAAAAGGTGTCCAAATTCCTCAAGGACGAGAAGGTGTCGGTGTTCGATAAGCAGCAGACATGGCTGCTTTGTACTGCCAATGGACAGATTGCCTGGGTGGTGGGGCGCCGGGCGTCGGAGGAATTTCGGGTGACGGGGGATACGCACCGTATCTTGGTGTGCCGGGTGACGAGATAAAATACCCCCAGGCGTGCGCGGCGGGAGCCGCGCTCCGGCCGGAAGGCCGGAAAAAACACCCGATATTGGAAAGGAAAACAAAAAATGAGACAAGAATAAAATGAAAAGACTGATTGCATTATTCGCGCTGTTGGCTTTTGCCTGGAGCGCTTCGGGACAGGTGATGGACCCGGTATCGTGGAGCACCACAGCGGAAAAGACAGCCGACGGGCAGTATGTGCTCAAAGCCCGCGCGGTGGTCGATGCGCCGTGGCATATCTATGCCCTCGTCCTGCCAGAGGGAGGGCCGTTCCCGACCGAGTTCGAATTTGCCGGGGAGGGAGACTCCTATACCCTCGAAGGGAAGATGACCGAGCCGAAACCGGAAAAGGTCTACGACAAGAATTTCCGGATGGACATAGAGTGGCACTCCGGTGCAGCAGTATTCGCCCAGAAAATAAAAGTAACGAAAGGCCCGCTTGCTCAGATCACAGCGGATGTTACCTATATGGCCTGCAACGACGAGCAGTGCCTCGCCCCGGAAACCAAGACATTGACTTTCCGGTTGGAAGGCGGAACTCCGTTTACGGCTGCATCCGTACAGGCGGAAGTTCCTGCCAAAAAATCCGACGAAAAACCGGTAAATCCGAAATTGATTACCGCACCGGGCCCGGTGATACCCGGTAATAATCCGGTCGAAAAACTAATCGCCGATACGGTGCAAGCTGATCAGGATTCCGTTAAATCCGTCAAAGTGATCGGGGGCAGTGAGGGCACGACCGAGATACAGGTGGCCGATGGAGGGCAGGGGGCTTCGTCTTCCGGGCTTTTGGGAACTTTCCTTTTCGCTTTCGTGGCGGGGCTGCTGGCGCTGCTCACCCCTTGCGTGTTCCCGATGATCCCGATGACGGTCAGTTTCTTTATGAAGCGGTATTCCGATCGGAAAAAAGGGATCCGTGATGCGGTGCTCTACGGTTTTTCTATCATAGCTATCTACCTGATACTCGGGGTAGGGGTGTCGGCTATCTTCGGCGCTTCGGCGCTCAATGCGATGTCGACCGACCCATGGTTCAACATATTCTTTTTCCTGTTGCTGGTAGTATTTGCCGCTTCGTTCTTCGGGGCGTTCGAATTAACACTGCCGTCCTCGTGGGTGAATAAAATGGATCGCAAATCCGACAAAGCGGGCCTGGTGGGTATATTTTTCATGGCGTTTACCCTGGCATTGGTGTCATTCTCCTGCACAGGGCCTTTCGTGGGCACGATCCTGGTAGAAGCGGCGGCCAAAGGCAATTTCTGGGGGCCGGTAGTGGGTATGGCGGGGTTCTCCGTAGCATTGGCCCTGCCGTTCACTCTTTTCGCCCTGTTCCCGGGCTGGCTGTCCGGCCTGCCGAAATCCGGCGGTTGGCTCAACTCTGTGAAAGTAGTGTTGGGTTTTATCGAGCTGGCCTTTGCGCTTAAATTCCTCTCGAATGCCGATATGGTGCTCGACTGGCACCTGCTCGAACGCGAAGTATTCATCGCCTTTTGGGTGGTGATATTCGCCCTTTTAGGATTCTACCTGCTGGGCAAGATACGTCTGCCCCACGACAGCCCATTGGAAAAAATATCGGTTACGCGACTCTTCCTGGCCATTGTGACCCTTTCGTTCGCGCTGTACATGGTACCCGGTATCTGGGGCGCGCCGGTGAAGATCATATCCGCTTTCGCCCCGCCGATGACCTATTCGGAATCTCCGAACGGTTTCCATGGGGCCGCTCCTGCGGGGACAATGGTTTCGGTACATACGGACGGCTCCGTGTCCGGACTTCCCGTTCCGCATCAGGGACCGCAGGGAATACCGGTATTTACCGATCTGGACGAAGCGACGGTATATGCGAAGGCGGTAAACCGCCCGATCCTGCTCGACTTTACGGGGAAGGCTTGTGTGAACTGCCGCAAGATGGAGGCCGACGTATGGTCCGATCCGCGGGTGAAAGAGCTTCTGTCGAACGATTTCGTGGTGGTGGAACTGTATGTCGATTTCCGCGAAAAACTCCCTGAGGGGCAGGAGTTCGTCACGCCCGAAGGCAAGAAAATAAAGACCGTCGGGCAGAAGTGGACGGATTACCAGATAAAGCGTTTTGCCAGCAATTCGCAGCCGTATTATGTGATCACCGACACCCACGATAAAGTAATCGCCCCCACCCGTGCCTATAATACGGATGTGCAGGCTTATATAGACTGGTTGGAATCGGCTAAGGCGGCTTTCGCAGCCGGGAAGTAAGAAAATTATTATGCCCCAGAAATACACGTCGGTTCTGCAGGATTTTCTGCCCACCACGCGCCGGGAGATGGAGCTGCGCGGTTGGGACGAACTCGACGTGATATTACTATCGGGCGATGCTTATGTGGATCATCCTTCGTTCGGTTCGGCCGTAGTAGGCCGGGTGATCGAAGCCGAAGGTTATCGGGTGGGGATCATCCCCCAGCCCGATTGGCGGGGCGATGCCCATGAATTCAAGCGTTTGGGCCGTCCGAAGCTCTTTTTCGGGGTGGCCGGGGGTAATATGGACCCGATGGTCAACCATTACACCGCCGCCCGGCGCAAACGCTCGGACGATGCTTTCACCCCCGGGGGAAAGGCCGGCGCGCGGCCGGACTATGCGACTTCGGTTTACACCCGGACTTTAAAGAAATTATATCCCGATGTACCGGTGGTACTCGGGGGGATCGAGGCGTCGATGCGGCGTCTGGTGCATTACGACTACTGGCAGGACTCGCTGAAAGAGAGTATCCTTCGGGATTCGGGGGCCGACCTGCTGGTATACGGCATGGGGGAAAAGCCGATGCGGGAGATCCTTTCCCTGCTGGGGCGGGGAGTGCCTTTTTCTTCACTGAAGACGATTCCCCAGACGGCATTCTTATTGCCGGACGGGATTTCCCTGCCGAAAAATAAACGCTGGGAAGACGTAGAACTCCCCTCTTATGAGGATTGCCGGGCCGATAAGAAAGCATTTGCCCGCGCCAGCCGTACGGTAGAGGAGGAATCCAACAAGGTACATGCCTCGCGCCTGTTGCAGAAGACCGGGTCGGACACCGTGGTGGTGAACCCACCCTATCCTGTGATGACCACCGCCGAACTCGATGCGGTGTACGAGCTGCCTTTTACCCGGATGCCCCATCCGCGTTACAACGGGAAGGGGGAAATACCGGCTTATAATATGATCCGCCATTCGGTGACCATTCACCGGGGTTGTTTCGGGGGGTGCAGTTTTTGCACTATTTCGGCCCACCAGGGAAAATTCGTCGCCTCGCGGTCGGAAGAATCCGTACTGCGCGAACTGGGAAAAGTAGCGGCTATGCCCGATTTCCGGGGAACGGTGAGCGATCTGGGCGGCCCCTCGGCCAATATGTACGGAATGTCCGGCCGGGACAAGGCCCTGTGTGAGAAATGCGCCCGCCCCTCGTGCATCAGCCCGGGGGTATGTGCTAACCTGGATACCTCCCATGCCCGCCTGCGGGAGCTTTACCGCCGCGCACGTGCTGTCGAAGGGATCAAGCATATTTTTATCGGATCGGGGATACGATACGACCTACTTGTCAAAGAGTTCAACAAGCGGGGTGACGAGCGCGACTTGGAGGCTTACTTGGACGAGGTGGTACGCCACCATGTGTCGGGGCGGCTGAAAGTGGCGCCGGAGCATGCCAGCCAAAACGTGCTCGGGATCATGCGCAAGCCTTCGTTCGAATATTTCCAGGCGTTCAAGCGGTTGTTCGACCGTCTCAATGCCCGCGCCGGGAAACGGCAGCAGATCATCCCCTATTTCATCTCGTCCCATCCTGGCTCGCAGGTGGAGGATATGGCGGAACTCGCCGTACGGACCAAGGATATGGATTTCCATTTGGAACAGGTGCAGGATTTTACTCCTACGCCGATGACCATATCTACCGACATCTATTATTCGGGATACCATCCCTATACCCTGAAAGAGGTATTCACGGCCCGGGATGCCGTCCAGAAGAAAGATCAGAATGTATTCTTTTTCTGGTACCGCCCGGAAAACAGGCAACGGATAGCCCGGCTGCTGAAAGATTTCCCGATGCTGCGAAAAAAACTGCTGGGGTAGACGGCGGGAAGTCGTGAGAGCAGGGTAAAGGCGAATTTGGGTTACTTTTAGAAAACATCTTTTTGGGAATTCTTCCATTCATTTTCAGCGGTAAATAGAAATTCAGCGTAGGGGGCGAACTGATAGTTACGCAAAGTTGGATATCCGACAGAAAAACCGTACGTTTATGCCCCTCATGCTATAAGGGATATAAATAATCGAAAGTCAATACTATGGGAAATACGGATAATTTGGCATACCCCCTCTCTTTTTATTTCAAGGTGGAATTTTTCATCGGACCGGATTGGCCGGAACTTGCTTTCAGAGAAGTTTCGGGCATTTCGGAACCTGATAGGAAAGAGACGGCCGGGGGAGGAGAAAACGGGTTCGGGTTTCGCCTGCCTAAAAGAATAAAACATACTAATTTGGTATGTAAGCGGGCGCTTGCCCCCCTGGAACAGGGCGTATTGTCCGATTGGATCAAAAGCTCTTCTGACTTCAGAGAACGAATAAGGCCTTGTCCCATTCTTGTGTTGTTGATGGATGCGCAGGGCAATAAACTGGCTGCCTGGAATGTTACGAATGCCTATCCGGTGAAATGGGAAATATCTCATCCCGATGCCCGAAAGGATGAACCAGCCATTGAAACCCTGGAATTTGCTTATACTAAGATCGAGCGTAGGGAGCAATAGTCCGGCCTCGATCCGGGGAGTGACGTAAAAACCGCTTTGAAAGAGGATGGCCTGCTTTATTTTAAGATAAACTTTACTTTTTTTTGTGCCAAATAGATTAGCTTTGTAAAATATAGGATGCGCCTCGGTCCTTTTCAAACAAGTTTGAAGGACGCTCGGCTTTCGCTATATTTAAAGAAAACAAGCAATAGAAAATGAGTTTTTTCGGAGTATTCTTTACCGTGATCGGCGTATTGGTGCTGTTGGCATTGCTGCGGTTCTTTTTTCGTTTCGTGCTGCCCATCATTATCCAGATGCGTGCCCTGCGGAAAGCCCAGAAGGAGTTTCTCCGCCAGGGAGGCCAGGGTAGTTCCTACCGGTACCGCCGGGAGGAAGTACGCGAGGGGGAAGTGACCGTCGAGCAGGGCCCGAAACAGACACGGACCATTATCCGCGATGAAATCGGGGAAACGGTGGAATACGAAGAAGTGGAATAAAACCCGGTTGGGGATTTAACGAAAAACTACGACATGCTGCCAGAGAGCAACGTTTACCAGTTGAATGTGGTCAAAAAATCGGGAGAAACGGCCCCGTTCGACCCGATGAAAATATACCGATCGCTCAAGAATGTGGGGGCGAGCGACGAAGTGGCCGAGATCATTATCCGTGCCGTGGCCCTGGAGGCTTACGAAGGGATTTCGACCCGGGAGATATACCGAAAGACTTTTGCCCTTTTGCGCAAGTATTCCAAGGGGGCCAGCGTCCGCTACCGCCTGAAGGATGCCATCAGCCAGATGGGCAATACCGGCTACCCCTTCGAACAGTTCGTGGCCGATCTTTTTGCCGAAAAAGGATATGACGTCAAGGTGGGGATCGTTTTGCAGGGGCATGCTATTACCCACGAGGTGGACGTGCTGGCCACCAACCGCGACCGTGTCTTCACCGTCGAATGCAAATACCATGTAAACCCTTCGTCCAAGAGTGACGTGAAGGTTCCCATGTATATTTTCTCCCGGTACACCGATATCCGGAACCATTGGGAGGGTAAGGACGGTTTTAAAGACAAAAGCTACCAGCAATGGATCGCCACCAATACCCGTTTTACGGACGACGCTATCGCTTTTGCCGAAGCGTACGGCCTGCGGATACTCAGTTGGGACTATCCCAAGGGGGCCAGTCTGCGGGACTGGATCCAGTTGTACGGCGCATATCCTATCACCTGTCTTTCGAGCCTGTCCAAGGCCGATAAGAATTTGCTCATCGCCAAAGGGCTGGTGTCCTGCCGGACGATACACAAAAATATGAATTCGCTGGACAAACTTCCCTTGCCGCAATCCAAGAAGAACATCCTGAAAAAAGAGTTGAAGTATCTGTACGATAATGTACTGGCAGAAAAGGAAGAATAAAATGCATTTTCCGGGAGCGGAATAAAAACAAAAGAGCGCGGGTATCCGCGCTCTTTTGTTTTATAGGAGACGACTTAGCTTAATCTTTTTTCTTCCACAGGCCTGTGACTTTCGATGCGCCGGTACGCAGGAGCTCCGAAAGCTCGGGGGAAAAATGGCCTTTGTATACGATCCAGCCGAACAGAACGGTGATGACCAATGATTTGAGGATGATGGTTCCCAAGGCCGCGACTATGCCGCTGCCCAGGGCCATATCCCAGTAGGAGAATACGAGGTAGAACACGGCGATGACCCCGGCCAGTACCAGCGTGTTGAGCCGGAACGGGAAATGCCCCGTTTTCAGGTAAACGAAGCCGATGCGCAGCGAATTGATCACCACCAGGGATACCAGGGTTGCCACGGCGGCGCCGTTCATTCCCCAGCGGGGAATGAAATAAAAATTAGACCCGATGATGGCCCCCATCAGGCAGAAAGAGAAGACAAGGTCCCACCGGAAATATTTGGAATAGACGATGAAAGAACCGGCCAGACCCGATATGGAATCGAAGAGTTTGGCCAGGCTGATCACCAGCACGACGGTCGCCCCTACCTGATAGCCGGGGGGGATCAGGCGGTATATGTCGTGTATGTTGCAGTTTATCAGCAGGAAGATCCCTCCACAGAGGATGAGCGAGTTCATTGACGATTTCATCGACAGTTCGTTCTGCTTCGCTACGTCCTTTTCGGCGATCGCTTTGGCCAGTATCGGGTTGGCTATCTGGTACAGCGAACGATACGGCACGGCGACCGCCATTCCGATAAATACGGCGGTGGTATAGTAAGCGGTCGTGGTGAGGCTCTCGAAAAACGGGAGGATGGATTTATCGAACTCCAGCAAGGCTGCCCAGATCGCCATGCCCATCGAGGAAAACAGCCCGTAAGAGATGATCTTCCGGTATTTTTTGAATTCGAACGTCTTCAGGCGGAACGGACGGCACCGGTAGGCTACCCAAGCCATGATGAGAAAGCGCAGGGCGAACGACCCGGTAAGCCAGTAGCAGAATTCGATCTCGCCCAACCAGCCGAAATGCACGGAAAAAAGCAGGATTGTCGTGGCGATGCGGTAGAACATTTCCCGCAGGAAAACGCCTTCTGTGGAACGCATATGGGCTTGCGCATAGCCGAAGAACACTTCGAAGAACGCCGAAAAGGCCGCGATCCAGAATACCAGCGGTACGAAGTCCCGGATGACCTCTCCCTGCGGGAAGAAATCGGCCAGGGAGCCGCCTTTGGCATATACGGCTACGCCCAGTACCACGAAAATCATCGCCGGGATGAACAGCGTGAAGGAAAGCAGGCGGTCTTTATCTTTTTCCAGCGGGAGGAAACGCACCAGGGCGTTGTTCATTCCAGCGGCGATGAACGGCATGACGATAGCTGCCGTGGATACCAGCGACATGACGAGCCCATAGTTTTCCGTAGAAAAGAAATTGGTGTAAAGAAAAAGGGTATTGACCGCACCCAGGGCGAACCCGGCGTAAGTGACGACCATATTCCAGAACGACTGGCGGATGATGATGCCCATAGCAGGATGCGGCGGTAATTATTCGAAATCCGGGTAGATGAGGTACCGGGAGCGTATTTCCTTAAACCGTTTCAGGCCTTCGGCCCACGAGGCGGAGATATCGGCAGCGGACAGCCCGGAGACGATTTGGTTTTTAATCGTCGTGCCGCCGGCCAGGTTGTTGAAGAACGGGATAAAGAACTTCCGTTTCTCCGGGTAGAGGTTATAGGCCCAGATGATCCATTCGAAGTTTACCCGGGCAAGCCTTTCGGGGTAGTCCGAAAGGTCCATCCCGTGGCACACCTGCCCTTTGAAACGGGGCTCGGAGGCTCCGGCAGTAGGCATCGGGATGTACGAGAATCCAGTCTCGGGCAGCAGCGGCGAGCCGAATACCTTGAACGGTTTGTCGGTGCCGCGCCCTTCGTTCAGGGCCGTGCCTTCGAAAAAGCAGGTGCTCGGATACAGGTTGACGGCCTTGTCGTCCGGCATATTGGGGGAAGGCTTGATGGGCAGGCTGTACGGCAGGGAATGGTCGTATCCGGCCAGCGGAACGACCTCCAGCTCGCATTTCACGCCTCCTCCGAGCCATCCTTCGCCGTTCATCATCCGGGCATACTCGCCCACGGTCATCCCATAGACGATAGGCACACAGTGCCGCCCGACGAACGACGAAAAAGCCGGGTCGAGGATGTTCCCGTCCACATAATGGCCGTTGGGGTTCGGACGGTCCAACACGACTACGGGGATGCCCGCCTCGCCGGCTGCCTCCATGATGAAACTCAAGGTCGAGATATAGGTATAAAACCGTACACCCGTATCCTGGATGTCGTATACGAAGACTTCGATATCCCGCAAATGTTCGGCGGTCGGCTTTTCGATGTCGCCGAAAAGGGAGATCACTGGCAATCCGGTAGCCGTATCGATCTTATCCTTGACCGGGGTCGCATCGTCCGCCATATCGCGGAAACCGTGTTCGGGACCGAATATTTTGATGACTTCGATGCCGTTCTCCCGCAGGAAATCCAATGTGTGCTGTCCCCGTACGGAGGACGTTTGGTTGCCTACAAAAGCCACGCGTTTGCCCCGGAGCCGGTGCAGGTATTCTTCCGGCCGCTCGGCGGCGGGGGTTATCGGAGTGTTTTCCATAAATAATAAAGGTATGATATCTCGTTTGGAGTTCGGCGGTCGCCAAACACGCTCCAAATATACGAAGACCCGCGTATTTTTCCCGGGAAAGGGCGGCCGGAGAGACTAAAAGTTACACCTTTTTATAAAAGGTACGCCCGCAGTGATGGCATACATACTTTTGGCGTTCGCCGTAAAAGATACGCCGGATGGTTTCCACCAGGGGATTTACGTCCGCGGCGTCGGCTATAGAGGTGTCTGCGGAGTGGCAGAAGGGGCATAATATCTTTTCCGGGCTTTTCGGAGGGTATACGCTTTCCACAATTTGCGCAGCGCGTTCGAAATCGGCCTCGTCTACCAGGATGCGGATCCCTTCCCGTTCCAGGTCCGGGGTAAGGGAAAGGGTAGCGATGCTCTGATTGACTACTTCGGCAGTAATTCCTTCGCTTTCCAGATGGCCTTTAATAATGTAGGCCCGGTCCAGGTCCGGACAGTAGAGCAGCGTTTTCATCATTTGGAAAAAATTTTGAAAGCCGGGGCTACATCCAATAGCCCGGGCGGTTCCAGGGATTGTGCATGGAGCTGTACATGAAACTTCCCATGCCCGGGTATCCGTAATAACCGTACCCATAGGGCATCCCACCTTCTATATAGGAGCAGTTGAAGCTGAGCATGGCCCGGTCCGAAAGGCGGTAGTCGGCCCCGAACGAGAATCCTTTTTTGGGAATGAAGGGATTGCCGCTGTCGGCCATATTGATGAATCCCGATGCATGGAGTGTCAGGCGGGAGTTGACATAGTAAGCGATAGCCGCGTATGCGATGGCATCAGTCGTATTGAACCGTTTAGAAGGGCGTCCATCGGTAATAACGCTCCAGGGGATAAAGTCCGCCCCGTTATAATAGGATTGCATGACGCTGATCCCGGCGGTGACGTCCACTTTTTTGCTGACGGGCGCCGTGACTTGGGCCGAGGTGTTGAATCCCCAGGCGGTATTGTTCTTCCGTCCGCCGACATATCCTTCCATATTTACTTGGTAGGAAGCCTTGCGGCGGGACATTTTTCCGAAATGTTCGGAGGCCTGCCCGGTGTTCGGGTTGAAATAGGTGGCTGTACTGTCCGCGTCGCTCTGGGCAAAAAGCACTGCCGGCAGTGCGAAGAGCGCCGCCGAGAGGATCATTTTACGGATGCCGGACAAGTGATAGGTCATGTCAGTGCCTATAAGGATTTGATTATGTCACAAAAATAGCATTTTACTTTCAACACAAAGTATTAAAAGTATGGTAAAAAATACAAAAACTTTCGGGGAGGTCCTCAGAGGGCCGATACCAGGTCGTCCACCACCTGCGGATAATATTTGTACTCCAATGCGTGGACCCGTTCGGCCAGGTCTTCCGGGGTGTCGTCCCCGAAAACTTCCGTACGGGCCTGGAATACGATATCCCCGTCGTCGTAATTCTCGTTGACATAGTGGATGGTGATCCCCGATTCCTCTTCGCCGGCGTCGATGACGGCCTGGTGTACTTTCATTCCGTACATCCCTTTGCCTCCGTAGGCGGGCAGCAATGCCGGATGGATATTGACGATACGCCCCTGGTAATGTTCGGTGATCCCGCGGGGGACCAGGCTGAGGAACCCGGCCAGTACGATGAAGTCTATTTTGTTCTTCACCAGTTTGTCGAGTACTTTCCCTTCGCGCAACTCCTCCCGGGAGAAAGTGACAGTGGGCACGGAATATTTGGCCGCCCGTTCCAGGACGCGGGCCTTGGGGTTGTCCGTTAAGACGAGGGAAACATCTGCTCCGTCATTTTGACGGAAATAATTGATCAGGTTTTCGGCATTGGTGCCCGAACCCGAGGCGAAAACGGCTATGCGTTTCATTTTAGTGGTTGTTGTAAGGTATGCTTTTTGTTTTTCAAAGCAAAAAAACACAAAAAGCTTGTGATTTACAAGAGGTAAGTTAATAATTTTTCTAAATATTTTTTTGAGTTAATGGCGTGTTTTACAATGGGATAATGAAGCGTTCGGATAAAATCGAGTTAAGATTTGAGGGGATTGTTGTGGGAATAGTAAAAGTTTTGAGTAAATTTGCTGGCTGAAACATTAAAACATTAAACCATTATGTCTGACATTGCATCAAGAGTAAAAGCTATTATCGTAGACAAACTCGGAGTTGATGAAAACGAAGTAACTCCCGAGGCCAGTTTCACAAACGACCTTGGAGCGGATTCGCTTGACACGGTTGAGCTTATCATGGAGTTTGAGAAGGAGTTCGACATCCAGATTCCTGATGACCAGGCCGAAAATATCACTACCGTAGGTCAGGTAATCAATTATATCGAGGAACAGCAGAAGAAATAATCCCCTCGCAAAGAGAAGATTATGGAACTTAAAAGAGTAGTGGTAACGGGCCTCGGCGCGCTTACACCACTCGGCAATACGGCTCCCCAGACATGGAAAGGGCTGGTCGAAGGGGTGAGCGGGGCAGGGCCCATTACTCATTTCGATGCGTCGAAATTCAAGACCCATTTTGCATGCGAGATCAAGGACTTTGATATCAATCAGTTCATCGACCGCAAAGAGGCCCGTAAAATGGATCCCTATGCCCAGTACGCCATGGTGGCGGCTGAAGAAGGGATCAAGGATTCCGGGCTCGATCTTGAAAAAGAAGACCTTACGCGTATAGGCGTAATATGGGGTTCGGGTATCGGCGGACTTCTGACCTTCCACCAGGAAGTGATGAATTTCGCAGCCGGCGGGGAAACCCCCCGTTTCAATCCGTTCTTCATCCCCAAAATGATCGCCGATATCGCAGCCGGTCATATATCTATCAAGTACGGTTTCATGGGCCCCAACTTTACGACGGTGGCAGCCTGTGCATCCTCAGCCAATGCGTTGATCGATGCGCTCAACTATATCCGTTTGGGCAAGGCCAATATCATCGTATCCGGCGGTTCGGAAGCTCCTATCGCAGAACCGGGCTTGGGCGGGTTCAACTCCCTCCAGGCACTGTCTACCCGCAACGACGATCCTAAAACGGCTTCGCGTCCTTTCGACAAAGACCGCGATGGCTTTGTAATGGGGGAGGGCGCCGGGTGTATCGTTCTCGAAGAACTGGAGCATGCCAAAGCACGCGGTGCGAAGATCTATGCTGAATTCATCGGCGGCGGTCTGTCCGCGGACGCCCACCATATGACGGCTCCCCATCCGGAAGGATTGGGTGCGGCGTTGGTAATGCGCAATTGCCTGGAAGATGCCGGGGTGAAACCGGAAGAAGTGGACGAGATCAATATGCACGGAACTTCGACTCCTTTGGGCGACCTTGCCGAAATCAAGGCTATTAAAGAGGTGTTCGGGGATGCGGCATACAATATCAACATCGATTCCACCAAATCCATGACGGGCCATTTGCTTGGCGCTGCCGGGGCAGTGGAAGCCTTGTCGGTAATCATGTCCATCAAGGAAGGTATCGTGCCTCCGACGATCAACCATTTCACGGACGATCCGGAGATAGACAACCGCCTCAATTTTACATTCGGCAAAGCGCAAAAACGCGATGTGAAGATAGCTATGTCCAACACGTTTGGATTCGGCGGGCACAACGCATGCGTACTCTTCAAAAAGTATGAAGAGTAACGTCATTAGCGTGTAAAATTTGATTTAATGGATATTTTAAAGAAAATATTTAATTCCCGCGGTCGCCATGACTGCGGGAATTTTGTTTATAAAAATATCCTCGGTTTTACCCCTCATAAACCGGAGTATTACGATGCGGCTTTTACCCATCGTTCCTTAGGCCGAAAGGATAAGTTCGGGCATAAGGTCAATTACGAGCGGTTAGAATACCTCGGCGATGCTGTTTTAGGGGCTGTAATTGCGGATTATTTGTACCGCCATGCCCCCCAGGGAGATGAAGGGTATCTCACCCAAATGCGCTCCAAGATCGTCAGCCGGGCACAGCTCAACGCGATCGGGAAGGATATGCATCTGGATGAAATAATTAAATGTGCCTTTCCTAAAGGTAAGCTGCCGGATGCTGTGTTCGGCGATACTATGGAAGCCCTAATAGGGGCTATTTATCTGGACCGGGGCTATAGCCGATGCCAGAAATTTATCCTGCGGCGCCTCATCAAGCCTTACGTCGATATAGAAACGCTGGAACATAAGGTGACCAGTTACAAGGGGTTGATGATAGAATGGGCACAAAAGGCCAAAAAGTCGCTCCGCTTCGAAATATGTGATGTTCGGGAAGATGATTTGCAGAGCCAATTCGGCGTCCGGCTGTTCATCGGTGGCGATTGCGTGTCCAAGGGGCGGGGAAATTCGAAAAAAAAGGCAGAAGAGCAGGCCTCCAAACGTGCTTATTATCAGCTTCGTTGGAAAATCAATAAAAAAAAGTAGGATTTTTTACCGATTTTATTTGGAAAGGGTAGAAAAAAGGTATTATCTTTGCACCCGCAAACGGATCGAGGGCCGCGAGGTTTGAGGGAAGTTAAGCGAGCCACCGGGAGATAGGATTGAACGGCGTGCGCGTAGAAAGAAGGACAGAAATGTCCTTAAGAACGAGAGAGTTCATTGAAAGAATGAGATAGCCAGAACCAAAACAAAAGGAAGGAATTCCAAAAAAATTGGTAAGGGCGTAGAACAAGGAAAAACAAGCAAGACGTTAATTCCAGTAAAAAGGAAGAAGAGCAGGACAAATTTGACAATGGAGAGTTTGATCCTGGCTCAGGATAAACGCTAGCGGCAGGCCTAACACATGCAAGTCGAGGGGCAGCATGAGAAGTAGCAATACTTCTTGATGGCGACCGGCGCACGGGTGCGTAACGCGTATGCAACCTACCGTTCACAGAGGGATAGTCAGAGGAAACTTTGAATAATACCACATAAAACAGGGCTCCGGCATCGGAATATTGTTAAAGTGGCGACACGGTGAACGATGGGCATGCGTTCGATTAGATAGTTGGTGAGGTAACGGCTCACCAAGTCCGCGATCGATAGGGGGTCTGAGAGGATTATCCCCCACACTGGTACTGAGATACGGACCAGACTCCTACGGGAGGCAGCAGTGAGGAATATTGGGCAATGGGCGGAAGCCTGACCCAGCCATGCCGCGTGCAGGAAGACGGCCCTATGGGTTGTAAACTGCTTTTAAAGAGGAAGAATAAAGATTACGTGTAATCTGATGACGGTACTTTAAGAATAAGCATCGGCTAACTCCGTGCCAGCAGCCGCGGTAATACGGAGGATGCAAGCGTTATCCGGAATTATTGGGTTTAAAGGGTCCGCAGGCGGACAGGTAAGTCAGTAGTGAAATCCCGGGGCTCAACCCCGGACGTGCTACAGAAACTGCCTGACTAGAGAAAGTTTGGAGTTGGCGGAATGTGACAAGTAGCGGTGAAATGCATAGATATGTCACAGAACACCGATAGCGAAAGCAGCTGACTAAGACTATTCTGACGCTCAGGGACGAAAGCGTGGGGAGCAAACAGGATTAGATACCCTGGTAGTCCACGCAGTAAACGATGGGTACCATCTTTTTGCTCGCGAGAGTGAGAGGATAATCGAAAGAGGTAAGTACCCCACCTGGGGAGTACGTGCGCAAGCATGAAACTCAAAGGAATTGACGGGGGCCCGCACAAGCGGTGGAGCATGTGGTTTAATTCGATGATACGCGAGGAACCTTACCGGGGTTTAAATGGGATCTGAATAAACTGGAAACAGTTTAGCCGCAAGGCAGATTTCAAGGTGCTGCATGGTTGTCGTCAGCTCGTGCCGTGAGGTGTTAGGTTAAGTCCTGCAACGAGCGCAACCCCCATGATCCGTTACTAACAGGTAAAGCTGAGGACTCAGATCAGACTGCCGGCGTAAGCCGCGAGGAAGGAGGGGATGACGTCAAATCATCACGGCCCTTACATCCCGGGCCACACACGTGCTACAATGGCCGGTACAGAGAGCAGCCACTTCGCGAGAAGGAGCGAATCTATAAAGCCGGTCTCAGTTCGGATCGCAGTCTGCAACTCGACTGCGTGAAGCTGGAATCGCTAGTAATCGCGCATCAGCCATGGCGCGGTGAATACGTTCCCGGGCCTTGTACACACCGCCCGTCAAGCCATGGAAGTCTGGGGGACCTGAAGACGGTAACCGCAAGGAGCCGTTAAGGGTAAAACAGGTAACTAGGGCTAAGTCGTAACAAGGTAGCCGTATCGGAAGGTGCGGCTGGAACACCTCCTTTATAGAGACACCCGCGAGGGTAAAAAAAGCTCTTCTAAAAAAGGAAACGACGTCTTCGACCTTGACACCCAACCAACAGGAACCCTTCCCGGTTCGGCTATCCCACCTAACGGATCATGGAACCGTCCAAAAATCCATACGCAAAAGGGCAAAGAGACATGCCAAGGGCACAGAAAAGAAAAAGGAAAGAAAGACACCGCCCTTGCGCACCCAGTCTCATAGCTCAGCTGGTTAGAGCGCTACACTGATAATGTAGAGGTCGGCAGTTCAAGTCTGCCTGAGACTACACCGGGAGACCCCGGCAGGACAGGAACGAGCCCCTTGGGGCGAAAGACTGACCACCAAGCCACCAACGGGGGTTTAGCTCAGCTGGCTAGAGCACCTGCTTTGCAAGCAGGGGGTCAAGGGTTCGAATCCCTTATCCTCCACACCCGCAGGGTGATTGACAGGGACAACAAAAGGCCATAAGGCCGGGAGTTGCACCGCCCACCCCGCAAACAAGTTCATTGACATATTGACAGAATTACGAGAAAACTAGTAGTAGTAAAAATAGAGACGTTTAGCCAAAGACGCTAATCTTTGGCAAAAAAATGAACGTAGCGGTATCCCGAAAGGGATACAATTTTAGCGAGCACAAGAAACTAAACAAGGGCACACGGAGGATGCCTAGGCTCTGCAAGGCGAAGAAGGACGTGATAAGCTGCGAAAAGTCGCGGGGAGGTGCAAATGACCGACAATCCGCGAATATCCGAATGGGGCAACCCACCAGCAATGGTACCTCGAAACGAGGAGCGAACCCTCTGAACTGAAACATCTAAGTAAGAGGAGGAAGAGAAAACAACAGTGATACCGCAAGTAGTGGCGAGCGAACGCGGCACAGCCCAAACCCATCACGTTTCGGCGTGATGGGGGTAGTAGGACTGCGACATACGAATACGCAAAGAATTGGAACGGCATGGAAAGGCCGGTCACAGAGGGTGAGAACCCCGTACAAGTAAAGTGCGTACAAGTTAGCAGTATCCTGAGTAGATCGGGGCACGAGAAACCCAGATTGAATCCGGCGGGACCACCCGCCAAGGCTAAACACTCAGCAGAGACCGATAGCGAACCAGTACCGTGAGGGAAAGGTGAAAAGAACCTTGAATAAAGGAGTGAAAAAGACCCTGAAACCGTGTGCCTACAAGCGGTCGGAGCGGCGTAATGCCGTGACGGCGTGCCTTTTGCATAATGATCCTACGAGTTACTGTTACCGGCAAGGTTAAGCGCTTCAGGCGCGTAAGCCGCAGCGAAAGCGAGTCTTAAAAGGGCGAATTAGTCGGTAGGAGTAGACGCGAAACCTTGTGATCTACCCATGGCCAGGTTGAAGTGGGGGTAACACCCCATGGAGGACCGAATCGGTAAGCGTTGAAAAGCTTTCGAATGAGCTGTGGGTAGGGGTGAAAGGCCAATCAAACTGGGAAATAGCTCGTACTCCCCGAAATGCATTTAGGTGCAGCGTCGGTCGAAGTTTTACATAGGTAGAGCTACTGATTGAATGCGGGGGCTTCACCGCCTACCAATTTCAGACAAACTCCGAATGGTGTAAAACATAACCGGCAGTGAGGGCATGGGTGCTAAGGTCCGTGCCCGAGAGGGAAACAACCCAGACTATCAGCTAAGGTCCTCAAATATACGCTAAGTTGAAAAAACGAAGTAGAACTGCACAGACAGCCAGGAAGTTGGCTTGGAAGCAGCCATTCTTTTAAAGAGTGCGTAACAGCTCACTGGTCGAGCGGTTCTGCATGGAGAATAAGCGGGCATAAGCGTATTACCGAAGCTATAGCAAATTTAATTTGGGTAGGGGAGCATTGCGTATGCGGCGAAGCGGTCTTGTAAAGGACCGTGGAGCGTACGGAAAAGCAAATGTAGGAATGAGTAACGAGAAAGCGGGCGAGAAACCCGCTCACCGAAAGACCAAGGGTTCCCCGGCTATGCTAATCAGCCGGGGGTCAGTCGGGACCTAAGGATAAGCCGAAAACAGGCGACTCCGATGGACAAACGTTTAATATTACGTTACTGATATCAGTGCGACGGGGCGACCCGGTAATACATCTCCGCGCGCAGACGGAATAGCGCGTTAAAGGTCAAAGCAGGCAGGGAGGCAAATCCCCCTGTAACAAGCGATGACCGACAGTACGCCGCGGCTTCGGCCAAGGCGATAGCGAGACGAAAAGCCGGCAAGAAAAACCTCTAAGCTTCAGCTGACTATCACCCGTACCGGAAACCGACACAGGTGGTCGAGAAGAGAATTCTAAGGTGCTCGAGAGAATCATGGCTAAGGAACTAGGCAAAATAGACCTGTAACTTCGGGAAAAAGGTCACCGCGGCGACGCGGTCTCAGAAAATAGGTCCAGGCGACTGTTTAACAAAAACACAGGACTTTGCTAAATCGAAAGATGATGTATAAGGTCTGACACCTGCCCGGTGCTGGAAGGTTAAGAGGAGATGTGAATCGCAAGAGGAAGCATTGAATTGAAGCCCCAGTAAACGGCGGCCGTAACTATAACGGTCCTAAGGTAGCG
>CALJDR010000061.1 GCA_938023515.1 uncultured Flavobacteriales bacterium | reverse complement strand
TCTACACAAGGAGTATCGTCGGCAGCGTCAGATGTGTATAAGAGACAGAGCCAACCCTCCGGCGGAAAGCCAGAATGTCGTGGCGACGGTGACCGTCGTAGGCAGTGACGGCTACCAGAGTTCTCCGGCTACGCCCATGGGCAAAGGCGTGTACCGTCTCGCTATCGGCGAACTCAAGGATAATGTCGCATACGGGCTGCGGATAGGATATTACGGAAATACTTACACGTCGCAACCGTCCACGCCTTTGCGTACGCCCGAAATAGACGAAATCTCGTTAGCTCAGCCGGAAGAATACGGGGATGTCAGTTTACAGGTGTCCACGCATGACGATACGTCTTCCGAACCCCGGTATTTTATATGGAATTACCAGGAGGACTGGGAATTCCCGGCCTGGAAATATACCCGGCTATATGTGCATCAGCTTTCGCAGAATCTAATAATAATAGATACGGTAAACTACAATTACAAGTACGTTTGCTGGAAAAAAAATACAGTGAACGAGTTGCTTATCGGAACAACGGAAATGCTGACCGAGAACCGCCTGGTAAACAAAGAGCTCTTAAATTACCCGTCCGGGGATGAAAGGTTCCGATCGCTGTACTGCCTGACGCTTACCCAAAAGGCTATAAGCAAAGAGGCCTATGAATATTATAAAAGCAAAAAGACCGAAAACGAGGAAATGGGCGGCGTGTTCACCCCACAGCCCAGCGAGACAAAAGGCAATATCGCCTGCCAGACCGACCCGTCAAAAAGGACGATAGGTTATGTTTCGGTCGTCAAAAACGTGGTCCGGAAAAGGATATTCGTGAAAGATGGAGAAGTCACCAAAAGAATGATCGACAGCGGCTGCCCTTTATTGTCTCAGAATGAGGCCGTAGCCCAGCAAAATGCCTTGGGCTATAAAACACTGGAAGAATTTTTGCTGGTGCAGGGGATGGAGCCGGTCGGTGATTGGGAATGGGTAACCCCCCAAAAAATAGGAATGGTCATAGACGGCTATACCCAGAAAAGGTGCGTAGATTGCACATTAGCCGGCGGCACGAAAAATAAACCGGATTTTTGGCCGAACGATAAAGAATAGTTACTTCGATGAAAAAATTGCTATACATCCTGATAATACTGATCCTGCTGCCCTTCGGCTGTATATCGGAATTCAAAGCCGAGCTGCCTTTCGAAGAGGACGACATTCTGGTGGTAGCTGGCGATATCATCGAAAATACGGAAGTTGATTTCGTGTTGAGCAAGAGTTTTTCGATCAATTCGTCCAAACCTCCGGGAGAAAGCCAGAATGTCGTAGCAACAGTAACCCTGGTAGGCAGCGACGGGTATCAGGGTCCGGCCGCAGCTGCTATGGGAAAAGGTGTATACCGCATAGCCGTCGGGGAACTCAAAGATGATGTCGCATACGGGTTGCGGATAGAGTATTGCGGCAATGTGTACGAGTCGGAATTGTCAACACCTTTGCATACGCCCGAGATAGATGAGGTATCGTGGGTTCAGCCGGAAAAATTCGGGGATATCAGTTTTCGGGTGTCCACACATGACGATACGTCTTCAGAACCGCAATACTATATGTGGAATTACCAGGAGGATTGGGAATTCCCGGCCTGGAACTATACGCGGCTGTATGTACACCGGTTGTCTCCGGAGAAGCTGATAATAGATACGCTGCACTACAATTACAGATATAATTGTTGGAAGAAGAGTACAGTAAATGAATTACTTGTCGGGTCTACCGAACTCCTGACCGAAAATCATCTGGTGAACCATCCGCTTTTAAGCCTTGATCCCGAGGATGAAAGGTTCCGATCGCTGTACTGCCTGACGATTACCCAAAAGGTTATAAGCCGGGGCGCTTATGAATATTATAAAAGCAAAAAGACGGAAAATGAGGAAATGGGGGGTATTTTTACCCCACAACCCAGCGAGGTGAAAAGCAATGTCGTCTGCCGGACTGATCCGTCGAAGAGGACGATAGGATTTGTGTCGGTCGTGAAAAATATAACCCGGAAAAGAGTGTTCGTCAGCGAGGAAGATATAACCAGACATTGGCACCCTGGCTGTACTTTGATGTCCGAAGGGGCGGTTGAGGCTGAACAGCAGAAATACGGCTATAAAACGCCCGAAGATTATCTGTTGTCAACCGGAAAAGAACCGGTAGGGGACTGGTTTTCCGATGGAAAAATTGTAGATATGGAAATACACGGTTATGCCGATCGGTCTTGTGTGGATTGTGTATTGGGAGGAGGGACCAAGGATAAACCGGATTTTTGGCCGAACGATAAAATATAATACTGCTATGAAACATTTATTATACATGATCCTGGTAGGACTGCTGTTTTGCAGTTCGCCGGTACGTGCCCAGGAGTATCCTGTGGAAAGGGTTTATGTGCATCTGGACAAGGATTATTATGTAGCCGGAGAATCTGTCCGATTGAAATTCCGAGTTGTGGACGGTGATTGCAAGCCATCCCAGCTTAGTAAGGTTGGATATGTTGAAATATCGGATACAGAGCGCCCCTATATGCAGTTAAAACTTGCCTTATCCGATGGAAGCGGGGTGGGAAAAATTAATATCCCAGACAATATCCCTTCCGGAATATATGAATTGTCCGCCTATACCCGTTATATGCGCAATGAAGACCGGGATGTTTTTTTTAAAAAGCAGATAACTATAATAAACCCCAGGATATGGCCCGATAAGGCGAAGGCAGAATTGGTTGGGCCGGCAGAAATAACACAGAAGGATGCCGTCGAACCGGGGGTGAGGATAACGGTCGATAAAAATGAGTATGGTAATCGGGAGAAGGTCAGCCTGTCAATATCCGGATTGCCGGAAGATCTGCTGGACTTGGTCGTATCGGTCAGTGGGCGCGATTCTATGGTTTCCAGTTATCCGACTGATAGATATCTGTTAAAACAGCAAATAGAAAACTCTCCTAAAAGCCTGCAGGCATACCGATGGATTCCCGAATATGAGGGGCATATCATTACGGGGCACCTGGAGCCCAAAGCCAAGGATGTTGTGCTTTTATCGAACTTGTCTTTTGTCGGGAGCGATATTAAATATATAAACGGCCAGGCGGATCCGGAGGGAGAAACAGTCTCTTTCTATACATCGGGAGTGTATGGGCCGAAAGAGGTCGTGTCCTCGGTCACATCCCTAGCTGGGGAAACAGTGCCTTACCGTTTGGATATCGTAAGCCCGTTTTCCGAAGACCTGCCGGAAAAATTGCCTGTGTTGAAGTTTTATCCGAATGAAAAACAACTGATGGATCGTTATGTGGCGGCCCAATTATCAAGGGTAATAGAGATTGATACGGTTACCCACGTAGTTGACATGGATTATTATAATTTTCCGGCAACGATAAGTTATAATCTGGACGAATATACCCGTTTCAATACTTTGGGTGAAACTATGCTGGAATTCGTTCAATGGGCGACTATCAGGAAGATGGGGGACACCCGGAGAATTCTGGTATTCTCTCAGGAGCAGCAACAATTCAGTAAATACAGTGCGTTGGTCCTTTTAGATGGTGTGCCTATCTTTAATCATGAAGAGATCTTGGAATATAATCCTCGTAATATAAAAACACTGGATATTTACGATGGTAAATATATATTCGGCAATGAAGTCTATGAAGGTATTATTTCTTATATTACCCATGAAAAGGATTTGCCGTTCTTTAAATTGAACGATGAATACCAATTGTTCAGATATGATTGTCCTGAACTTCCGATAAAATTTAAAGCACCTGATTACTCGGATGGATCCGCCAAACAGAGCCGGATGCCGGATATGAGGCATACTTTGTACTGGAATCCATCGGTAAAACCACAGCCGGGAGGGAGCGCCCAGCTCACCTTTTTTACTTCCGATCTGTGCGGAGAATTTAAAATTTCTATCGAAGGAATAACACCGGATGGCCGGCTTATACAGGGGCATGCATCTTTCTCGGTCAGGGAAAAATAAATCCTATGGGATTGTAATTTGTTCTTTTAAGTAGGATATTATAAAAAAAGACACCAGAAATGGTGTCTTTTTTGTGATCTGACTGGGACTCGAACCCAGGACCCTTTCATTAAAAGTGAAATGCTCTACCGGCTGAGCTATCAGATCTCCTATTTTTGCCGTGGTGCCCGAAACAGGACTTGAACCTGCACGTCCTAACGGACACAAGCCCCTCAAGCTTGCGTGTCTACCAATTCCACCATCCGGGCGGTGAAGCTGTCCGCATTTGCGTTTTAGCGTTGCAAAGGTACATCTTTTTTTCAAAATCCAAAGGGTTTCTTTCTTTTTTTACCCGGTAAAGTTTTTCGGGCGCTTTCGGGCTGCAAGCGCTTAAAATAAAGGTGTTAAAATTTCTTCCTCTGCCCATTATTGCCTAAATTTGCCGTGCATTTTTTTGGGACTTTTTCCAGTCCTTTCTATTATTTGTTGATAATCAGTGAATTAATTTTTTAAAAACTTCACAATAAATAAACGATGAGTAGTAAAAAATTATTTAGTGAGTTTCCACCGGTTTCCAAGGAACAGTGGGTCGCCAAAGCGACCGAAGACCTCAAAGGCGGTGATTTCCAGAAGAGACTCGTATGGAGAACTTACGAGGGATTCGACATCCAGCCGTTCTATACGCTGGAAGACCTGGAGGGAAAAGAGTTGGTCAACAACCTGAGCAAAGCTTTCGCCCGCGATGAAAACGCTACGGGAGCCCGCTCGTGGGTGAATTATGCCGAGGTGCTTGTCGATGACGAGGCCAAGGCAAACAAAGTAGCCCTCGAAAACCTCGACGAGCGCGGTGCCGACGGCATCGTGTTCAATCTCGACGGCCGTGAAACGGTCGATTTCGACACCCTGCTCAAGGGCATCGAGGTCATCTACTGCGCGGTTTCCTTCAAAGGAGCTGCCTGCGCCGGGAAACTGACCGAAGGGTATTTCGCCTATCTGAACAAGAAAGGAGTAGACCTGAAGAAAGTGAACGGCTATGTGTACAACGACCCGATCGGAACGTGGACCGTTAGCGGAAAGGAACCCTGCTATAAATGCCTGGCTAAGGCCATCAAGATCGCATCGGCCGCTCCCGGGTTCTACCCGCTCACCGTTTGCTCGGACCCGTTCGTGAACGCTGGTTCCAACTACACGCAGGAACTCGCTTTTACCCTGGCAAAACTGACGGATTATATCGATAAGCTCGAAGCCGAAGGCGTAACGGCCAAGGAAGTGTTCGGGAATGCCATGCCGATCATGGGCCTGAATACCGACTATTTCTTCGAAATCGCCAAGTTCCGCGCCCTGCGCGCCCTCTGGATCGAATTCGAGGCCCTTTACAATACCGGCCTCGACCCCAAGAGCGTAAAAATCGGTGCCGAATCTTCGGTATGGGCTGTGGCTAAATACGACCCGTACGTGAATATGCTGCGTTCCACCACGGAAGGCATGTCCGCCGTACTCGGAGGCGTGGACGCGCTGGCTATCGCACCGTATGATTCCACGTTCGAACAGCCGACCTCTTTCTCCAGCCGTATCGCGCTGAATATTTCGCACCTGCTGAAAGAAGAGAGTTATTTCGACAAAGTGGTAGACCCGGCCGGTGGTTCCTACTACATCGAAAACCTGACCAATACCCTGATCGAAAAGGCGCTGGAACTGTTCAAGACCACCGAGGCCGCCGGCGGTTTCATTGCCCAGTTCGCCGAAGGGAAGATACAGGAACAGATTGCCAAAGTGCGGGAGGCCAAACGCAAAGATATCGCCCAGCGCAAGCAGGCGTATGTCGGCGTGAACCGTTACCCGAACACCAAGGAAATCCTGGACGATCCGCAGTGCTGCGGCGGCAAAAAATGCCACGAAAAACCGGAAGGCCTCGAACTCCTCCCGTCCCAGCACGCGGCCAAGCCGTTCGAATGCCTGCGCCAGCGTACCGAAATGTATGCCAAAGAATCCGGACGCCGTCCGAAAGTATTCCTGGCCGGTTACGGTAATCCCGCTATGCGTACTGCGCGCGCCACGTTCTCCGGAGATTTCTTCGGGGTGGCCGGATTTGAAATACTGCCTGAAGGCGTTTATCCCGATGCGGTTACGGCCGGTAAGGAGAGCGCCAAAGCCGATGCGGAGATCGTGGTGATCTGTTCGTCGGATGATGATTATGTGGCCAGCGCAGCCGATTTCGCCCGCGCGTTCAAGGCTGCGGCTCCCGGTAAGATGCTCGTGGTGGCCGGTTATCCCGCCGATGTGGTGGACGACCTCAAGGCCGCCGGTGTGGACGACTTCATCCATGTGAAGGTCAATGCGCTGGAAGCCCTGAAAGGCTACCAGGAAAAGCTGGGCATCAAGATCAATTAATCTAACGCAGGAATCAAAAAAAGAAACAAGATGAAACCAGATTTCTCCAAAATAAAAGCAGAAGACCTCAAGGTAAAACAGATGGCATCGTGCAAATGCGATGTCGAATCCGTGGAGCCCTGGGAAACGGCCGAACATATCACCGTAAAGCCGTGTTTCTCCAAAGAAGATATTAAGGATGACGAGCAGCTGCACTATGCAGCCGGTATCGCGCCGTTCCTCCGCGGGCCGTACTCTACGATGTATGTACAGCGCCCCTGGACAGTGCGCCAATATGCAGGATTCTCCACTGCCGCCGAATCCAACGCATTTTACCGCCGCAACCTGGCTGCCGGACAGAAGGGACTGTCCGTGGCCTTCGACCTGGCTACGCACCGCGGATATGATGCCGACCACCCCCGCGTGGTAGGCGACGTAGGTAAAGCCGGTGTGTCCATCTGCTCGGTAGAGGATATGAAAGTGCTGTTCGACGGAATACCTTTGGATAAAATGTCGGTGTCGATGACCATGAACGGAGCCGTGCTCCCGATCCTGGCATTCTACATCGTAGCCGCCGAAGAGTCCGGGGTAAACCAGGAACTGCTGGCCGGTACGATCCAGAACGACATCCTGAAGGAGTTCATGGTGCGCAACACCTATATCTACCCTCCGGCCCCTTCGATGCATATCATCGGCGACATTTTCCGCTATACGTCGGAGCATATGCCCAAATTCAACTCCATCTCTATCTCCGGTTATCACATGCAGGAAGCCGGCGCCACTTCGGCCATTGAAATGGCCTATACGCTGGCAGACGGTATGGAATATATCCGCACGGGTATCAAGGCCGGCCTGACGGTCGACCAGTTCGCTCCGCGCCTGTCGTTCTTCTGGGCCATCGGCATGAACCATTTCATGGAGATCGCCAAGATGCGCGCCGCCCGTATGCTGTGGGCCAAGATCATCAAACAGTTCGAACCGAAGAACCCCAAATCGATGGCCCTGCGTACGCACAGCCAGACTTCCGGTTGGTCGCTCTCGGAACAGGATCCGTTCAACAACGTGGGCCGTACGGCTATCGAGGCTATGGGTGCCGCCTTGGGCCATACGCAGTCGCTGCATACCAATGCACTGGACGAAGCAATCGCCCTGCCGACCGACTTCTCCGCCCGTATCGCGCGTAATACGCAGCTCTACATCCAGGACGAGACCAACGTATGCCGCGTGGTAGACCCATGGGCAGGTTCGTACTATGTGGAATACCTCACCGACAAGATCGCCCGCGAGGCCTGGGACCTGATCCAGGAAGTGGAATCGCTCGGCGGTATGGCCAAGGCTATCGAGACGGGTATTCCTAAGATGCGTATCGAAGAGGCATCCGCCCGCAAACAGGCCCGTATCGACTCCGGCAAGGAAACGATCGTGGGTGTGAATAAATACCTCACGGACGAACCGTCCAACATCGAGATACTCGAAGTGGACAACACGGCCGTGCGTACTTCTCAGATCGAGCGCCTGAACGATATGCGCGCCAAGCGCGACGGCGAGGCCGTGAAAAAGGCCCTCGACGCCCTTACCGCTGCGGCTAAGGACGGTTCCGGCAACCTGCTCGAACTGGCTATCGACGCCGCCCGCGTACGCGCTTCGCTCGGAGAGATCTCCGATGCACTGGAAGTCGTATTCGGACGCCACAAAGCAATCGTTAAAACCATTTCAGGAGTGTACTCAAAAGAAGCACAAAGCAACAAGGTATTCCAGCAGGCCAAAGCAATGGCCGACAAGTTCGAAGAGGTCGAAGGCCGCCGTCCCCGTGTGATGGTCGCCAAGATGGGCCAGGACGGACACGACCGCGGCGCAAAAGTGGTGGCCACTTCGCTGGCCGATATGGGATTCGATGTGGATATGGGGCCGTTGTTCCAGACGCCGGAAGAAGTAGCCCGCCAGGCCACCGAGAACGACGTGGATATGGTCGGCGCATCGTCGCTGGCAGCCGGTCACAAGACCCTGATCCCGCAGCTGATCGAAGAGCTCAAAAAGCTCGGCCGTGAGGATATCGTGGTGTTCGCCGGGGGAGTTATCCCTCCCAAGGACTACCAGTACCTCTACGACCGGGGAGTAGCTGCCGTGTTCGGCCCGGGCACCAAGATCCCCGAATGCGCCGAGAAGATGCTCAGCATCCTGCTCGAAGCCCGCAAATAATTGCGCGGATAACATTCAGATAAGTAAGCGCCTCCGGAAACGGAGGCGCTTTTTTGCCCTTTATCCGAAAGTCTGCATATGGCTATTGTTTATTTTTTGTAACATGTATTTTAGGAGCAGTCCGGGAATAAAACCGTATTTTAGAGGTTATGATCATCAGTGCCAGCCGGAGGACGGACATTCCCGCTTTTTATGCCAAGTGGTTTTTCAACCGCATAAAGCAGGGATATGTACTCGTCCCCAATCCGTTCAACCCGCAAATGATAAGCCGGGTAAGCCTCGACCCGCAGGTGGTGGACTGTATCGTTTTTTGGACGAAAAACCCGGCCCCGATGATTCCCCGGCTGGACGAACTACAGGATTATAAATACTATTTTCAGTTCACCCTCAATCCTTATGGGGAGGATATAGAAGTCAATCTGCCGTCCATTGCCGTCCGGATAGAGACATTTAAGCGGCTTTCCGATAAAATAGGGAAAGAAAAAGTGATATGGCGTTACGACCCTGTCCTGACCAATGAAAAGTACGATGTCGATTTCCACAGGGAAGCCTTTTCCCGTCTGGCCGAGGCTTTAAAAGACCATACGGAGAAATGCATGATCGGTTTTATCGACCATTATTCCCACATCCGCCATGCAATGGGCAGGCATGGAATAAAACCCCTCGAACGGCAGAAAATAGACCACATGGCCGTTTCGTTCAGGGAAATGATCGACAGGCTCCCGATATCTTTGGACACCTGTACCGTAAAGGTCGATTTGCGCCCTTTGGGCATTCCGAGCGGGGCATGTATCGACAAAGAATTAGTAGAACGTATTACTGGGTATCCTATTTCGGCCCGGAAAGACCGCAACCAGCGGGATATTTGCAATTGTATAGAGAGCATCGATATCGGCACGTACGAAAGTTGCCTGAATGGCTGCGTGTATTGCTATGCGATAAAGAGGACTAATATGGTCCAATCCAACCGGCAGAAACACGATGCGGATTCTCCTTTACTCATAGGAAATATAGGGGAGGGTGATGTGGTCAAAGAAAGGACAGTGAAAAGCCTGCGAAGCGATCAGTCTTCCTTGTTTTAAGGTGTGGAATTCAAATAAAGCGGTCGTCGGTTTTTTGTTTTTTGCCGTAATATTCCTATCTTTAATAGAACTAAACCAAACCGATAATCACTATGAATGCGGAAATAACCACGATGACCGTTATGGCGCTGAAACAGTTCGGAGGCCCGGAAAATTTTGCCCTTGAAAGCATTCCCCGGCCGGAAGCCGGGACGGGAGAGGTCCTTGTCCGTGTGAAAGCCATAGGCATCAACCCGATAGATATAAAGACTCGCCAGGGTGGCGGGCAGGCCCTTGCTTTGAGCGGGGAAGAGCCCATGATACTTGGGTGGGATGTGTCCGGCGAGGTCGTTGAGGCAGGATTTGGGGTAAAGGATTTTAAAGAGGGAGACGAGGTGTTCGGTACCGTCAATTTTCCCGGTGCAGGAAAAACCTATGCAGAGTACGTGGCAGTTCCTGCCGGTCAACTTGCCGAAAAACCGACCAATATACCCCATGCGCAGGCAACGGCAGCCACGTTGTCGGCCCTGACGGCCTGGCAGGCCCTCGTCGATAACGGGTGTATCCGGAAAGGACAGAAAGTTCTGATCCACGGCGGAGCCGGAGGGGTGGGTAATTACGCGGTGCAGATTGCCAGGCATTTCGGATGCTATGTCATCGCTACGGCCGCCGGACAGGACATGGATTTCGTCAAAAATCTCGGCGCGGACGAAGTGATCGATTACCGGACGGATCGGTTTGAAGATAAGGTAAAAGACGTCGATTTTATTCTCGATACGGTCGGCGGGGAAAATTTCGTCCGTTCGCTGAAAGTTCTTAAACCCGAGGGAACGATCATCCTGCTGCCATCTAATAAAAAAGAAGAGGCCGGCCGGGTGGCGAAACAGCAAAATATCCGGAATTATAAACATATTCTGATGCATTCCAGTGGGGAAGATATGCAGCAGATCGCCGGGATGCTGGCCGAAGGGAGTTTGAAAGCACAGGTAGACTGCACTTATCCGTTCGAACAGATCCCGCAGGCCCATCGTCGGTTGGAAGAAGGGAAAGTGAAGGGGAAAATCGTCGTTACGCTGGAGTAACGAGTCATGTTTTTTATATTCATAAAAGCTAAAAACAGATAGACATGAAAAAAAAACTGGTGGTCTTTACAGGAGCGGGGGTGAGCGCCGACAGCGGCATCGCTACGTTCCGCGATGCGGACGGCCTTTGGGCCAATTACCGGATAGAGGATGTCTGTACCCCGCAGGCACTTCTGGATAATCGGGATACAGTGGTCGATTTTTATAACGCCCGCCGGAAGGAAGTCTTAGAGAAGCAGCCCAATGCCGGGCATCTGGCCATAGCCGGGCTGGAAAAATATTTCGACGTGCAGGTAGTGACCCAAAATATCGACGACCTGCATGAAAGGGCCGGATCGTCCGACGTGACCCACCTGCACGGAGAGATTACCAAACTCCGCAGCCAGAGCGATCCGGACCTTATTTTCCCCCTCGAAGGCTGGGAGCAGCCAAAAGAGCTCCGCGCGCCTGACGGCGCGCTCGCCCGTCCGCATGTCGTTTTTTTCGGGGAGGCCGTTCCCATGTTCGACCGGGCGGCACGGATCGTTTCTACGGCCGATCTGTTTGTCATCGCCGGGACTTCACTGGCCGTGTACCCCGCCGCTTCGCTGATCCATTACGTGAAGGACGGCACGAGGGTATTCGTGGTGGACCCGCATATCCCTGCGGCCGTAGGTGCGGCGGTGGAAAAGATTCCAATGCGCAGTGCCGAAGGGATGCCTCTGCTGGCTGAAAAGCTGATCGAAGAATACGGGGAAAGATGAAATTCACGCTCCGGGAAGCTCGTTCCGAGGATACAGCGGCCTTGGCCCACATGGTGGGCGAAACCATCGTCCGGGTGAACAACAAGGACTATTCTCCGCCGCAAATTACGGCGTGGGCAGCCCGAGCTTCCTCGGCAGCCCGGTGGAAAGAACTGTTTGGCGCCGGTTTGGCTTTTTTTGTCGCCGAGAATCCGGCCGGAGAAATAGTCGGAGTGTCCTCGATAGACGATAGGGGCTACCTCCATTCGATGTTCGTGGACTACCGTTTTCAGGGTGGGGGGATCGCGTCGGCCCTTTTGGAACGGGCCAGGCAGCATGCCGTTTGTGCCGGGGCAAAAGAGATGACCTCCGAAGTGAGCATTACGGCCCGGTCCTTTTTCGAGACGCGCGGATTCCGGGTGGAAAAGGAACAGGAGGTAATGGTAGGTACAATATCCATGAAGAACTATTTCATGAGGAGAAGGCTGTGATAAGTATCGAATAAAAAATAAGAGGCGTTCATTCGAACGCCTCTCTTTTTGGTCTTTATCCAAGGGAATTACTTCCCGCAGCAATCGCCGCTGAAGTCCGCCTTGTGCATATCGCCTTCTTTCTCAAAAGCAATATGGAACGAAAGGGCTTTTTGCAGGCATTCCGGCGTGTGGCATCCTTTGGTAAGCTTCATGTAATCCCACAGCAGTTCGCGGTAATCCGGGTGAACGGCCTTTTCGATGATCTCTTTGGCGCGTTCGCTCGGGGATTTGCCGCGCAGGTCGGCTACGCCGTATTCCGTGATGAGTATCTTGACGGAGTGTTCCGAGTGGTCCAGGTGCGACACCATCGGCACGATAGCCGATATTTTGCCGTCTTTGGCCACGGCCGGGGTGGTGAAGATAGACAGGTATGCATTGCGGGTAAAGTCGCCCGATCCGCCGATACCGTTCATCATCTTTTTGCCCATGATGTGAGTGGAATTGATGTTTCCGAAGATATCGGCTTCGATAGCCGTGTTGATGGTGATAAGTCCCAGTCGGCGTACGACTTCGGGGTTATTGGACAGTTCCTGCGGGCGGAGCACCACCTTATCGCGGAAGAAGTCCAGGTTGGAATACACTTCCTGCATGGCGTCGGCGCTCAGGGTCAGTGAGCATCCGCTGGCGAATTTGCAGGAGCCTTTCTCCATCAGGCCTACTACGGCGTCCTGTATCACCTCGGTGTACATTTCGAACGGAGGAATATTCGGATTATCTCCCAGGCATCCGAGTACGGCGTTGGCGATGTTGCCCACACCGGACTGGATAGGCAGGAAGGAGGCGGGAATCCGGCCGGCTTTCATCTCGGAGGCCAGGAATTCCGCTACGTTTTTACCGATCTGCAGCGTTACGTCGTCCAACGGCGAGAAAGGGGCTACCCCGTCCGATACGTTCGTTTCCACGATGCCGACGATCTTGGCCGGGTCTACCTTGAGCGTGGGAACGCCGATGCGGTCCGAAGGCTTGTAGATAGGGATTTCGCGGCGGTAAGGCGGGTCGGCCGGTTCGTAAAGGTCGTGGATGCCTTTCAGGCTTTTCGGGTGGTAGCTGTTGAGCTCTATAATGATCTTTTTGGCCAGGCGCGCATACGTCGGGGAGTTGCCCACACCGGAGGTCAGGGTGATCTCTCCTTCCGGGGTCACGTCGCAAGCCTCGATCACGGCTACGTCAATGTTCCCCAGGAAACCGTAGCGCACGTCCTGTGCGAGCTGGGACAGGTGGTAATCGAAGTACGAAGCCTCTCCTTTGTTCAGCGCGCTGCGCAGGTCTTTGTTGGACTGGTACGGCGTGCGGAATTTGATGGCTCCGGCCCGGGCTAACGCACCGTCCAGGTGGTCGGACGTCGAGGCGCCGGTAAAGACGCCTACTTTGAACGGACGACCCGCTTCATGTTCCTTGACGGCCCTTTTGGCCAGTGCTTCCGATACGGCTTTAGGGCTTCCGGCAGCCGTGAAGCCGCTGAAACCGATGTTGTAATCGTTCTCGATGAGCATGGCGGCATCTTCGGCCGAAATGAATTTGTAAGACATTTTATAGAACTTTTTTGTTGTGTGAGTTTATGGTTTCTTCGAAATAGGTTATAGTCTCGATATAGGCATGCAAAATTAGTCAAAAGTTTGCAAGATTGGTAATTAATTATGCCTTTTTACCTTTTCGACTGCCGTTTCACTACCATTGTCACAGCGATGATCACCAGGGCCAGCCCCAGGACACTTTCCCAGCCGAACCGTTCCGAAAAATAAAATACGCCCACCAGTACGGCCACCAGCGGTTCCATCGAACCCAGGATCGCTGTGACGGTCGAGCCTACGTATTTCACAGCCAGAATAAGCGTGAAATCCGAAATAACCGTGGGCAGCAGGGCCAGCATCAAAAGGCCGAATAGCGTGGAGGAATCCCGGATGGGTTCTATCCCCGAGGTGAATGCGCCATACAGGGCGAACATGACTGTCGAGGCCACGAATACGTAAAAGGTGAGGACGACCGGGTCGGTCTCTTCCACGCCCGACTGGTTCACCCCGACGATGTAAGTGGCATAGGTGACCACGGTAAGCAATACCAGCAGCAGCCCTTTGATCTTGATCTCGCCTTCCCCCCAGCTGAGCAGCGCCACGCCGATGATAGACAAGGCCGCAGCCAGGATGAGGGTGCGGGATTTTTTCTCCCCGAAGAAAGTGACCATGATCATCGTCACCAGCACCGGGTACAGGAAATGGATCGTGGTGGCCACGCCGCTGGGGATATATTCGTAAGATAGGGTAAGTCCCATCGAGGTGGAAGCATAGAAGATACCGAGTACCGATATCTTGAGCAGCATCAGGGGCTTTATCCGGAAGCTTTTTCGCAGTACGATGCCCGCCAGGGCCATAGCCAGGGTAGCGAAAGCGAAGCGGTAGAACAGGAGTGACGGTACGGCCATCGCCCCGCTGAGGATGATGGGTATGGAAAAGAGCGGGATCAGGCCGAATGTCGAAGAGGAAACGAGCGCGTAAATGACGCCTTTAATATTTTTCATTTTTTGTTTTCTTTTTTTAGGGATTGGACAAATGTCGATAATTCATAAGGGATTATACCGGGACGCTTGTCACAGATCCGGTACGAGGATTATCGTTTTGTTTTTGCTTCTAAAAAAAGACATATTTCGTTATTTATTTTTCGTCCTTTTATTCCACTTTCTTTTGCTGGCTCAAAAGAAAGTGGCAAAGAAAACAGCCTTGCGG
>CALJDR010000060.1 GCA_938023515.1 uncultured Flavobacteriales bacterium | reverse complement strand
CGGATATTCCGCTCCACGAAGACCTGAAGATATCGATTTATTATATGAGATATACGAGATCCCAATAAACCGGATCATCCGATAAACAGCCGACGGCCGGGAATAAATATTCCCGGCCGTTTGTTTTACGGGCGGATATTTTTCATCTTTGCAGGGTTCCGACACGGAAAACCTGCTAAAAAAACCAAAAGATGAAAACATTCCGCTTTACCGGCTATGCCGCCGCATTTCTGCTGGCCCTGTGCGCTGCCCTGCCGCTGGCCGCCCAGTCCGAAAAACCCCTGAAGATCATCGCCTACAACATCCTCGAGGGCATGAAGAACGACACTACCGCCGGCAAACAGGAATTCGCTGCGTGGGTGCGGGCACAGGACCCGGACATCCTGGCCCTGCAGGAGACCAACGGCTTCACCCAGGAATCCCTCCAGGCATTGGCCGAGAGCTACGGACATCCGTACGCCATCCTGTGCAAGGAACCGGGCTATCCCCCGGCGCTGACATCCAAATACCCGATCGTGAACGTGCGCCGCGTGACGGACAACATGACCCACGGTTTTATCCAGGCGGACGTAGCCGGATACCATATCGTCTCCATCCACCTGAACCCACATTCCTATAAGAAGCGCCTGAAAGAAGCCGCCGTCCTGCTGGAGACCATCGCCGCGCAGCCCGACCGGACGAAGTGGGTGGTCATGGGCGATTTCAATTCCTTTTCCCCTTACGATTCCCTGCAGTACGCCGACGGTAAGTTCCGCGACACCCAGAAAAAGCGTATGCTGACAGCCCCTCACCTGCAGAACCTGCGGGACGGACAGGTCGATTTCAGCGTACAGCAGCGCATTGTCGATTCGGGTCTGCTGGTGGACGTATCCCACCTGCAGCACAAGGATTTCTCCCCGACATTCCCCACCAAGCGCTACACGGGCAAGAATTCGTTCCACCAGCGGTACGACTATGTATTCGTGTCGCCCGACCTGAAGAAAAAAGCCCGGGGACTGGAGATCATCACGGACGATTTTACGGATACTCATTCGGATCACTACCCGAACGTATTCTACCTTCCGCGCCTGCAACCGGCGTTTGAATACTGACCGTCCGGCATAAATGACAAAAAGAAAAACCCGGTAAAATACCGGGCTTTCCTTTTTATGGCCTTGCGATCCCAATAAACAGCTACTTTTCTTTTCCTTCCCCGGTATCGTCGGCGGCTTTCCGGCGGAGCGACCGGCCGTTTTTGCGCAGCGCCTCGGAAATGATCCACTGGAGCTGGCCGTTGACCGAACGGAATTCGTCCGCCGCCCATTTTTCCAGTGCCTCCATAGTCGCCCCGTCCACCCGGAGCACAAAACTCTTATTCTTGTTCTTTTCTTCTGCCATTGCGTTTCTTTACCGTTCCATCCGTTTCTTTAGCCAGGCGACATATCGGTATCTTTTCCTGAATATCGACAAAACTGCCAGCAGGATCGCTACCGGGACGAGCCATTTTTCCAACGTTCCGCCCGGCAGTGCGCCATGCTTGAAATAATATATGATTCCTGCCAACGACAGTCCCGCCAGTACTACGTACAGGACATAAGAAGCGTACACTGCGATCCTGTCCTGTACGGAATCGGAAGCCGGGACATCGTTCCCCGTCGGAAAACCGATCCGTATTTTTGCAAACCGGAAAGCGGGCATTTTTTGGAAAGATGCTTTGATCCGGCCCCGATAGCGGTAAATATCGACTGCCGCCACAACAGCCCAGATCGCCGCCACTACGGCTATGACCCACACGCGGGGACTACCCAAGGCTTCTATCAGCATATAGCCTATCGCCGAGAAAAAGACAATATGTGAGATCAATCTTCTCATGGCTACCGGTTCCTTTTGATCCTGTATATAATGATAGCCAGCAATATGACGGTAACCGTAACTTTGGCGGCCAGCGCCCAGTCGATCCCGCCTTCTATTCCTTCGGCGCTCTGCTGCACGTCTACCATATTGCGGTACACTCCGAAACACATATAACCGAGCAGGCCCCCGAACACCGCCCCGGCCAGCATATAGCGGTTTTTCATCCGGTGTTTCTCGACGGTAATATCCTGAAGAGAAGCCCGGGCCTGTTCCATCTTCCGCACCCGGCGGGTGTAGAGATAGACCGAGCGGAAAACATACAGGGCCATTTCCGCCACCCAGACCGACACCACACAGGCGATGACGATCGTCCCGACATCGTGGGTGAACATTACGGCTATCGCGCTCGCGATCCAGGATACCAGCGCAGCGGCGGCTATCATCGCCGCCACGAAGGCGATCTGCACCAACACCGTGTTTTTCATATTCTCCATAACAGGTGTTTTTAGGTATATTTTACTGGTGGAGCGTACCGGTATTGACCACCGGCTGGGCCGATTCGTCGGCGCAAAGCACCACGAGCAGGTTGGATACCATGGCTGCCTTCTTGTCATCGTCCAATTCCACTACGTTTTCCGCTTTCAGCCGTTCGAGGGCCATCTGTACCATATCTACGGCCCCTTCCACGATCTTGTGCCGGGCCGAAAGGATCGCGTCGGCCTGCTGGCGGCGCAGCATCACGGCCGCGATCTCCGGCGCGTAGGCCAGATGGGATATCCGGGCTTCCACCACTTCGATACCGGCTATTTCCAGGCTCTCGGATATGGCATGTTCCAGGCGCTGCTGCACCACATCGCCCGAAGAACGGAGCGTTACATCATCGTGGTTCTCCACGTTGTCGTACGCATATTCCCCGGCGATGCGCCGCAGAGCGGCATCGGCCTGTATCTTGACGAAATTCTCATAGGTCTTCATCCGGTTGGCGGAATTGTTCACCACGCCTGCCACCGCATTCACTTCGTTATCGATATTGAACATCACCTTATAGGTATCCCGCACTTTCCATACCATGACCAGCCCGATCAGGATCGGATTGCCGACCTTGTCGTTCACCTTTATAGGAGCCGCATCCAGGTTGCGGGCTTTCAGGGGTATTTTTTTCGTGCTGTTGAACGGATTGAGCCAGAAAAAACCGTTGCGGGTGAATGTCCCTTCGTATTTTCCGAAGAACATGACTACCCGTGCCTCGTTCGGCTCGACCATGATAAAACCACAAAGCAGCAGCAGGGCTACCACGATGCACACGATCCCGCATACGACACCTCCGACCGAACAAACGGATTCCAGCCAGGAAAACGACCAAACCGCCCCGCCGATGAGCAGAAAAAATACGATGAGCATCAGAAATCCCGATGCGACCATCCCTTTGAATTCTTTTTCCATGTTTTTATACGTGTTAATTGTTATTTAAATTGATATCATTTTGATATCACAAATATAAAATACATAAACGGACATACACAAGAAAAAAAGGATTTTTTTTCAAAATCGATATTTCCTTATCCTAATAGCCGGTAATGAAGAATAAAAAGCTTTTTTGGCATTATTCTGCCATTTTCTCAACGGAAAGAAAAAAAACAAATCAAAAATTACCCGATTTTGTATCCTTTTTACGGAAAGATTTTCGGATATTTGTATCTTCATTTTCGAAGGAATCCATTAATTAAAACTTTACGCATAATGCGAAAAATCAACTTCAGCGCCGGGCCTTCCGTATTGCCTGACGAAGTGTTTGAGCAGATGGCTGCTGCCATGACCGATTTCGAAGGATCGGACTTGTCCATAGCAGAAATCTCCCATCGCAGCAAAGAATTTATGGCCGTGTTGGACGAGGCTGAAAACCTCGTACGCGAACTTCTCTCGGTTCCCGACGGCTACTCCATCCTGTTCCTTCAGGGGGGCGCCAGCCTCCAGTTCCTGATGGTCGCTATGAACCTGATGAAAGAAAACGGCTATGCCGCTTACCTGGATTCGGGCACATGGGCATCGAAAGCCTTCAAGGAAGCTGCAGGGATCGGCAAGGCCGTATGCGTGGCCTCATCAAAAGACAGCAATTACACTTTCGTACCGAAGGATTACACGATCCCCTCGGACGCCGATTATTTCCACTGCACTTCCAACAATACGATATTCGGCACCCAAATGAAGAAATTCCCGGACAGCCCCGTGCCCATGGCCTGCGATATGTCCTCGGATATTTTTTCCCGCCGGATAGACGTATCCAAATTCGGTCTGATCTACGCCGGCGCCCAGAAAAACATCGGCCCTGCCGGTACGACCCTGGTGATCGTGCGCGACGACCTGCTGGGAAAATCGGGGCGTTACCTGCCCTCGATGCTGGACTATCAGGTGCAAATAAAGAACAAGAGCATGTACAACACGCCTTGTACGATGGCCGTTTACATGTCGTTGCTCAACCTGCGCCACCTGAAAAAACGCGGGGGTGTAGCCGCTGCCGAGAAATACAACGAGGAAAAAGCCGCCATGCTTTACGCGGAGATCGACCGTAACCCGTTATTTAAAGGAACAGCCGAAAAAGAAGATCGTTCGCTGATGAACGTAACCTTTGTGTTGGCCGACCCGGAAAAATACGAAAAGCCGTTCGCCGATATCTGCGCCGCGGCCAACATTTCTTCCCTGAAAGGGCACCGTTCGGTGGGTGGATACCGCGCTTCCCTCTATAACGCGATGACTAAGGAAAAGATACAAGTCTTGATAGACGCAATGCAAAAACTGGAAAAATTATGAAAGTACTGGCAAACGACGGTCTATCCAAAGCAGGCGTAGAACGCCTCGAAAAGGCCGGGCACACCGTGATCACGGACACTGTGCCGCAGGAAGAACTGGCAAAATACATCAACGACAACGACGTAGCGGCTATCATTGTCCGCTCGGCCACCAAAGTCCGCAAGGATGTGATCGATGCGTGCAAAAACCTGCGCGTAATAGCCCGTGCCGGGGTCGGCATGGACAACATCGACGTAGATTACGCCCGCAGCCAAGGCCGCACAGTGGTCAATACTCCGAACGCATCGTCCGTATCGGTAGCCGAGCTGGCCTTGGGACATATGATCTCGGTAGCCCGTTCGCTCAACTGCTCCAACCAGCAGATGCCCCTGGAAGGCGAAACCCGCTTTGCAGAGTTGAAAAAACAATATTCCAAAGGCCGTGAACTGGCCGGAAAAACACTGGGTATCATCGGATTCGGGCGCATCGGCCAACGGCTGGCCATGAATGCTATCGGCATAGGGATGAGGGTCGTATTCTACGATCCGTTCATTTCCGAACCGAAAACCCTGGAACTCGATTTCTTCGACGGGCAGATCGTGAAGTTCACCCTCGAACCGAACACGTTCGACCAGGTGCTGGCCGAATCGGATTTCATATCGCTCCACGTTCCGTCCCAAGCCAAACCGCTTATCGGCAAAGCAGAGATCGCAAAAATGAAACCGGGAGCTATCATCGTTAATGCAGCCCGTGGGGGCGTAGTAGACGAAGCGGCCTTGGTAGAAGCTATCGAAAGCGGCAAACTGTGCGGTGCCGGTCTGGACGTATTCCAGAGCGAGCCAACCCCGCCCGTAGCCCTGCTGATGAACGAATCGATCTCCCTGTCTCCGCATATCGGCGCTTCAACGACTGATGCACAGGACAAGATAGGCACCGAGATCGCCGACAACGTGATCGCCGCACTGGCGAAATAATCACGCTACGACCAAACACCGATGCGGGCCTTTCAGGCCCGCATTTTTTGTATACAAAAAATGGCAGGAAACTTTCGTTTCCGGCCATCGGTTTTCGGGAGTCATTACAGCGAATTGATAAACGCAGCCAGTTCTTCCTCGGAATCGGTATTCACCGTATCATAATCGTCGTAATCGACGGAAGGCATATCCGCAAGCATCAATTGCACATTGACCCAGGAGATCCCCCACAACAGGTAATCCCTCCGCCAATGAAAATGGGAACACACGGCACCTTCCGTTCCCCACGGGCTTCGCAGGCCCCGCACCCGGGCCCTTACTCTACCGGACGCTCGGTCTTTACATCCAGAAGACCGGTTCCCTTTATCAATCTGATAGAGTTTATAAAATCCGCGGTACCGCTCACCGAAAGCACCGTAACCACCAATTTCAAAAGTTGTTTGGCCGTAAGCTGCCACAAAAGGTAGCGGGAAAATACTCCGGCAAAACATTTCACTTTCCACCTTGCCCCCAACACCGCATAAGCGACTGCCCGGGCCATACTGTGGGACTGCGAACGCACCAGGGAAAAACTGTACCCTATCGGATCTTCCTCCACCTTACCCTCCTCGACCCGCATCGCAGCAAATTCCCCCGAAATGGCATACAATACCCCAAGGGTCGGCGGGTTTATCACCAGCCTCATTTTCTTTCCGAATACCCTTAACGGGCCACGGCGTTCGACCTCGAACACCACTCCCCGTTCCAGCAGCACATCTACTGCCCGCCGGCGCGCTTCATCCTGCTGCACATCATCCAATCTTTCTTCCTTCATAATTATCTTTCGTTTATTTCAAATATACGGAATAATTTATCAAAAAAGAAATATACATAAGAAAAAAAATCCCTTAACCGGGATTATGTTCGAAAAAGCTGAAATGTACGGTACCATAATGGCGCATCTGCATGAAATACTGCATATCCGACAAGTCGATCGATTTGGGATGTTCTACCACCAGGATCCCGCTGTCGGAGAGTAGGCCGTTAGCGAACACCGCCTCCACCAATTCCCGGTATTTCTCCGGCTGCAGGTCGTAAGGAGGGTCGGCAAATACGATATCGGATGCCGGTTGCTGACGTCCTACATAGCGGAACACATCGGTAGGAATGATCTCTATCTGCGGAAATTCGAGGGTAAGGGCTGTCGAGGCGATATATTTCACACAGCCCCGGTCGCGCTCCACCGCCCGCACATTCAAGGCCCCGCGGGAAGCGAACTCGTAGGAGATATTGCCCGTTCCGGCAAAAAGATCCGTTACGGCTACTCCGTCCAAGTCAAATTCATTGGACAGAATATTGAAAAGCGCTTCTTTCGCCATATCCGTCGTAGGACGGACGGGGAGCGACGTGGGCGCGATCAGATGCCGCCCTTTCCAACGGCCTGAAATGATCCTCATAACTTTCCTCCCAATAGATTATAGTATTCGTACCCGGCCACAAAGTCCAGGGCCGGGGAAAAACGTTCCGACGGGCACCGACCGGCAAAACGGTAATTCGCCAGACAACGGTTTATTTCCGCCATATTCTTCAGATAGACCTCCGGTGCTCCGTAAAGGATAAACGGCGTGTGGGACACATTCGTTCCGGTCTGGTTGGCTGTCAAAAGCAGATAATACATAAAATCTTCCTGCCTTTCGATACGAAAAACATTATCCAGAATGAGTTTTTCATCTTCCGTGACCACTACCTGCAGATAACCGTCCGAAGAATTGGCATGGACACAGCGTCCGGACTGCCGCTGCGAAAAAGCGCGATGCAAAAATACGGCCGCACCGTGATGCTCCCGTACGGACTCGGCTTTTGTGGCAAAATAACGGACAAAATCCTCCCGACTGCAAAAGACACACGCAGCTTGCCCAACTATTTCATAAAGAACTCCATCTTTGAGATCCTTTCCCATGGCAAAACTGAGCAGATCACCCGCCTTTTCGCAGTCGAACAATCCCTCGGGCACCAATGTAAAATCCCGGTCCAGGTAAACAAGGTCGACCCGACGGTATTCCAATCCCGAAAAAGGAGCCGTCGTTTCAAAAAAACGGATCATCTTTTCCAGTAGGCGCCTGTGGGAACCTCCCAAAGGAAGGGACAGGTGACCAGCGGCCAGATACTCCCCGGTAGAAGCGGAAGCAAGGGAAAAAGAAAAACCGCATTCGCCCACCTCTACGGCCAAATCGAACGCCTCCGCCTCTGTAGCAGGGGCGGAAAGCCTTTTATCGGCATATACGATGCAATCGGTATCTTTGGGCATTTGGTTTGTTCCGGGAAGACAAAACTACGATTTTTTTGGCAACATCCATCCGTTAATCCACCGCAATCCTCGGGAAGACGACCGCCGGAGGAAATAAAATGAGTAAATTTGTACATCCGCCGACTGCCCATGAACGACACCCTGTCCGAACAGATACTCTCCAATTTCCCCTTCGAGCCTTCCGAAGAGCAGCTTTCGGCTATAGAATCGCTGGCAGGATTTGTATCGGGGCCGGACAACCGGCGCATCTTTATCCTGCGGGGATATGCCGGAACCGGAAAGACAAGCATCATAGCGGCCCTGGTGCGCACCCTCTACAACACCGGACGGAAAGCCGTCCTGATGGCCCCGACCGGCCGTGCCGCCAAAGTAATGGCCGGATACTCCGGTATGCGGGCTTATACCATACACAAACAGATCTACGCCGTCGTACCGCGGGAAAGCGGAGGTATATCTTTTTCGATGCGGCCAAACAAACTGAAAAACGCCGTATTCATCGTGGACGAAGCGTCGATGCTCACCGACCGGCCGGGGGAATCGCTGGTAAATTCTTCCTCGTCCCTACTCGACGACCTATTGAGCTATGTATTCAGTGGGGCCGGATGCCGTCTTATCTTGGTCGGCGACCGGGCTCAGTTGCCACCTGTAGGATATTCGGACTCCCCGGCCCTGGAGGAGCGCACTTTCGAATCGGGTTACGGGATAGATTGTACGGGGATGGACCTAACCCGGGTGTACCGGCAAAGCCAAAAATCGGATATCCTGCACAACGCGACGGCGATCCGCCAGGCAATGGCAGATCCGGACAAGTTACAATGGGGCTCCCTGAAGTTCCGCACGGGCCCGGATTTTGTCCGGCTGGAGGACGGATACGATATACAGAGCGCGATAGAAGGTTCATACAGTGCCGGCGGGGAATCGGAAACAATCATTATCACCCGGTCCAACAAACGGGCCGGCCTGTTCAATGCGCAGATACGCTCCCGGGTGAAACTCTCCGAGGGAGAGATCGCCACCGGGGATATCCTGATGGTGATCAAGAACAATTATTTCTGGGTGGACGAAAAATCCCCCTGCGGGTTTATCGCCAACGGCGACCTGGCCGAAGTGATGAGCGTACGGAAAGAGGAGGAAATGTACGGCATGCGATTCGCCCGGATCGAACTAAGCCTGACGGATTACCCGCAGATGCCCAAGTTCGAAGCCGTCATCCTGCTGGATTCCATTTATTCGGATTCCGCCGCGCTCCCGGAGGAACGGGCCAAAGCCTTTTTTGAAGAGGCGATGAAAGATTATGCCGACCTGCCGCCCCGCAAACGCTATGAAGAATTAGCCAAGAACGAATACTACAACGCCATTCAGGTAAAGTTCGGCTATGCTGTAACCTGCCATAAAGCGCAGGGGGGCGGCTGGGACAATGTTCTGGTGGAACAGGTGTGGATGGCCGAGCCAAAACTTTCGGTAGAATACCTGCGCTGGCTGTACACGGCCGTTACCCGGGCACGGAAAAAAGTTTACCTGATGGGCTTCCCCGACGAATTTTTTGAAAAAAAATAAAAACGAGAACCTTCTGCGAACTTACTTTTCGTCCAAATACTCTATGTGTACTCCCGGGCCACCCTTACGGATAAAAGCGCGCACGGCATACAGGTTGTCCGGCGTATTTTCCAGCGGCGTCAGGCGGGTACGCAGGACTTCGAGATTGTTCACCTGATAATTCAGGTCAACATAGCTGTAGCCCTTTAATTCTCCCTTTTCTACCAACACTACCGCCCGGTCGGTCACTTTCTGCCCTTTATCGAAAATGAGCATAGTCTTGTCCGGCGGAAAAGTCATAGCCAGTGTCCGGGTCATTTTCCGCGGACGGAGCTTCCCGTTGAGCGGAGGTTCAATCTCACGGACCTGGCCGATGTATTTGAGATACGATATCAACTGACTGGGCGTCTCCTCCCACGTCACCGAATTAATGCCGTCCTGTATAGCCCTTCCGGCCTGGGTGTCGAGCGAAAGCAGATGGGTCATCTGCTTGTAAATATTGTTAGTCCGGCCGATATAAATGATATTCTTGTCCTTGTCCAATATCTGGAATACACCGGCAAAAGTAGGCAGGGTATCCAGGATCAGGCGATACTTCATTTCCTTGCGGGAAAGTTTCTGCACAGGTTTGGAAGCCGCCTTGACAATCTTTTTGGAAGTATCTTTCTCGATGAGTATCTGCAGGAGTTTTACGGTGGCTTCGGCATCGCCGTATGCGCGGTGGCGCGAAGCGACGGGGATTCCTAAAAAGCGGCACAAACGTCCCAGGGAATAGCTTTCCAGCCCCGGCATCAGGCGCTGGGATTCCTTGACCGTGCAAATCGTATTGCGCTCGTACACATAACCCAGACGGGCGAATTCCTGACGCAGCATCCGGTAGTCGAAATCGGCATTGTGCGCTACCACGATACAGCCCTCAGTGATCTCCACGATGCGCTTGGCCAGCTCGTAAAAACGGGGCGCGCGACGGAGCATTTTATTGTCGATACCCGTGAGTTTTGTCACATACGGATCGATCGGCCGCATAGGATTAACCAGCGATACCAGCCGGTCGACCACTTCGCGCCCGTCGAATTTGTAGATCGCCACTTCGGTGATACCTTCTTCGCTGAAACGCCCTCCGGTCGTTTCCAAATCCACTACTGCGTACAAAATCTGCCTCCTTTACCTTTATCCTTCTGCCTGATAATTTCGTATCCCGAATATCCCGCTCCCCACGCGCACCATCGTCGATCCGCATTCCACGGCTACGGGATAATCCCCGCTCATGCCCATGGAAAGCACATCCATTTCGGGCGCACGGGACTTTAACCGATCCGAATAGCCCTTCAGGGTCTTGAATTCCTCCCGCACCCATTCCATATCGGGCGTATTGGAAGCCATCCCCATCAGGCCCTTCACCCGGACCCATTCCATATTTTTCACCTCATCGCCCAAAGCCATTTCCAAGGCTTCTTCTCCGGAAAAACCGAATTTGGTCTCCTCCCGGGCGATATGTACCTCCAGCAGACAATCTATCCGGCGGCCTGCCTTTTCCGCCGCCGCATTTATCTTGCGCAGCAGGTCGGGCGAATCGACGCTATGGATCATCCGTACGAACGGCACGATGAATTTTATCTTGTTGCTCTGCAAATGGCCTATCATATGCCATTCGATGTCCTTGGGCAGGCGTTCGTATTTGGCGCACATTTCCTGCACCTTGTTTTCCCCGAAAATACGCTGCCCGGCCCCATAGGCCTCCAGGATATCCTCGTCGGGCTTGGTCTTGGATACGGCCACCAACGTAACACCCTGCGGGAGCAAGGCATTTATACGTTCTATATTCTGTGCGATACCCATATTCATTCCGTTTATTATTTTGCCAAGCTATCGCGGCGCAGGGAATCCTTTTGCAGGCTGTCCCGGCGGAGAAAATCTTTCATATCCCGGTCTACCATTTCCATGTACTCTCCCTGCATTTTTTGGCCCGATTCCAGAAAATCGCGGTAAGTCCGGCCTGCCACGTTCTCTTTTTTATAATAGCTCAGCATCAATCCGCTGAGCAGCGCCGTCCGGTCGTCCGGGGAAAGGCCCTGAAGGATTTGCTCCATATCCTGCTCGTAAGTTTCCATATTGAGTTTCCGGTCCAGCGGATCGCCGGACGAGAAAACCCCGGCATATACACAGATGACCAATACCAGAATGACCAGCGCAACGGCGGCCACAACAGCCATAAAGAATTTTTTATTCGGACGCACCATAATAATACTGGTTATTTCTTATTGTTTTCCACCCATTTACGGGCATTGACGAAAGCCTCCAGCCAAGGCGATACCTCATCCGCAGCGCGGAGGGTATTGTAATAACCCCATGTCCAGGGATGGAGACTCCGTTCCATATGCGGCATCATTACCAAATGGCGTCCATCGGCCGAGGCCATCGCGGCCACATCGTAATCGGAACCGTTCGGATTACCGGGATAGCCGCTGTACGAATAACGGGCGGCAATATTATACGAATCCTCCGGGAGAGGGAGGTTGAATTTTCCTTCCCCGTGTGATACCCACACACCCAGGCGCGAGCCGGAAAGCGAGGAGAGCATCACGGTATTGTTTTCCGGGATATCCACATTGACAAATGCACATTCGTGCTTATGCGAGTCGTTGTGCAGCATCGAAGGTTTTTCGGCATGTTCCGGATTGATCAGCCCCAGTTCGACGAAAAGCTGGCAGCCGTTGCAGATACCCAGGGACAACGTATCCTCGCGGGCGAAGAAGTTTTCCAAAGCCTTGCGGGCCTTCTCATTGTATTTGAAGGAACCGGCCCATCCTTTGGCGGAACCCAGCACGTCGGAATTGGAGAATCCGCCGACGGCTGCAATGAGGTTGACATCCGAAAGGTCTTCCCGTCCTTCGATCAGGTCGGTCATATGGACGTCTTTCACATCGAATCCGGCCAGATACAGAGCGTGCGCCATTTCCCGCTCCGAATTGGAGCCCTGCTCGCGAATGATAGCCGCTTTGATCCCGGTCGGCTTCCGCCGCGCATTGTCCAGTCCCATATCGGCCGCCTGACCCGTGAACCCTTCCGGGAACACGTAGCTCAGCGGCTGTTGTTTATAATTATCGTAGCGTTCCTTGGCCTTCTGCGCCCCGCTTTGACGGCGGTCGAGCAGGTAAGAGGATTTATACCAGACGTCGCGCAGTTGCGGCACGTGGAACGACAACGTTTCTTCACCGTTCTTCACCTTCAGTTCCTTTCCGGCCTTGGCACGTCCTATCACATGAATTTCCACGCCGTATTCTTCGAATATTTTCCGGACCGCTTCCGTATCGCGCACCTGAAGCAGCACTCCGGGATTCTGGGCGAAAAGGAGTTTTACCGAATCTTCTTCCCCCAGGGAAGAAAGGTCTATTTCCGCCCCGAGATTTACCTGAGCGAAACACATCTCCAAAAGGGTGGTCAAAATACCCCCGGCGGAAATATCGTGCCCAGACACCGCCAATCCCCGGCCGATAACGGCTTGTACGGCGGCGAATGCCTTTTTGAAATACTCGGTATCTTTTACATCCGGCGTACGGCGACCCACACGGCCCAGCGTTTGGGCAAAGGCCGACCCCCCGAGTTCCCTCGGGCTGTGGGAGAAATCGACATATACGATATCGTGATCCCCCTTCCGGCGCAGGTAAGGCGTCAATATTCCCCGCACGTCGGACACTTCGCCGGCGGCGGAAACAATGACCGTACCGGGAGAAAGCACCCGGGTACCGTCCTTGTATTTCTGGGTCATGGACAGCGAATCCTTACCCGTAGGTACGTTCACGCCCAACTCCACGGCAAAATCCGAAAGGGACTCCACGGCGGCATACAGCGCGGCATCCTCCCCTTCGTTGCGGCAGGGCCACATCCAGTTCGCGCTCAGCGAAATACCACCCAGCCCATGCGTAAGCGGCGCGAATACGATGTTGGTCAGCGCCTCGGCGACCGACAGACGGGAACCGGCGCGGGGATCGATGAGGGCCTCTACCGGCGCATGACCGATCGAAGTGGCAATACCCTCTTTTCCCTGGTAGTCGAGCGCCATCGCACCCAGGTCGGCCAGCGGCAGTTGCAAAGCCCCTGTGGTCTGTTGGCGGGCTACACGGCCCGTTACGCAGCGGTCTACTTTATTGGTCAGGTAGTCCTTGCAGGCTACGGATTCGAGCTGCAGGACATTCTCTATATATTCGCCGATTTTAGCTTTGTCGTATTGTACGTCTTCATAAATGCGCTCCACCGTCCGGTCTTCCATCACCGTTTTCGGCGCGGAACCGAACATATCGGAAAGCTGAAGGTCTATCGGGGCCTTGCCCGTCTTTTCGCTCTCGAAACGGAACTGCATATCGCCGGTCGCTTCGCCCACCACATACATCGGGCTCCGCTCGCGGTCGGCTATCTTTTGGAGCAGGGCCACATCTTTCTCTTTCACCACCAGTCCCATACGCTCCTGGCTTTCGTTGCCGACGATTTCTTTGGCGGAAAGGGTCGGGTCGCCCACGGGCAGTTTATCCAGTTCGATCGTACCGCCGGTAGCCTCTACCAGTTCCGAAAGACAGTTCAGGTGTCCCCCGGCCCCGTGGTCGTGGATAGAAACGACCGGGTTGTCGGACGATTCCACCAATGCCCGGATGGTATTGGACACGCGTTTTTGCATCTCGGGGTTGGAGCGCTGTACGGCGTTGAGTTCTACATTCGAAGCGTATTGCCCGGTATCTACGGACGATACGGCGCCGCCGCCCATCCCGATCCGGTAGTTATCTCCGCCCAGCACGACGATCTTGTCGCCTTTTTGCGGGTCGGACTTCAGGGCGTCCTCTTTTTTGGCAAAGCCTACTCCGCCCGCCAGCATAATGACCTTGTCATAGCCCAGCGTACGGCCGCCTTCTTCGTGCTCAAAGGTGAGCACCGAACCGCAGATAAGCGGCTGGCCGAACTTATTACCGAAATCCGAAGCGCCGTTGGAAGCTTTTATCAGTACGTCCATCGGTGTCTGGTACAGCCACGGGCGCTCGTTTATCTCTTCTTCCCAAGGGCGTCCCTGCTCGCTGCGGGGATAGGAGGTCATATAGACCGCCGTACCACCCAACGGCAGGGAGCCTTTACCGCCGGCCAGACGGTCGCGTATTTCGCCGCCGCTGCCGGTGGCCGCTCCGTTGAACGGTTCGACGGTGGTCGGAAAATTATGGGTTTCGGCCTTGACGGAAATAACGGATTCTATGTCTTTTACCTCATATTCCGAGGGTTCATCCCCGCGTGCGGGAGCAAACTGCTCGACTTTCGGGCCGGTGAGGAACGCCACGTTGTCCTTGTAGGCCGAGACGATATAGTCGTGCTGTTTTTCGGTCGTACGTTTGATGAGCTTGAACAGGGAAAGTTCCTTCACCTGCCCGTCGACGATAAACTGGCCGTTGAATATCTTGTGGCGGCAATGCTCGGAGTTGACCTGGGAAAAACCGAATACTTCGCTGTCGGTGAGCGGCCGGCCCAGTTTTTTGGACAGACCTTCGAGATAGGCGATCTCTTCCCCGGAAAGAGCAAGACCCTCCTGCTCGTTATACGCGCGGATATCTGTGATCTCGACGATGTCCTCCGCCTTGCGCGAGGTAGTGAAAAGGAACTGATCGAGCCCGTCGTATTTCTGGTACAGCATCGGGTCGAATACTTCCACCCGGTCTTCTTCCACGAACTGTTCTATACGTTTGATCCCGGCCACGCCCATGTTCTGGCAAATCTCCACCGCATTGGTACTCCACGGGGTGAGCATCTCCTTGCGGGGGCCCACATAACGGCCCGGGTAAGTGGGCTCCAGGATCTGGCGAGCACCGCCGAAAAGCCATGTAAGGCGTTCCACAGACTCATTAGACAGGTACTGATCGGTATCCACCACGTAAATCACGTCGGCGGGGGATTTGAAGAAGGACAGCATGTTTGTATTTTCGGATTTATTACGGCGCAAAGTTAACCTTTTTACACCTCTTTTTTAGTTATCGGATTTAGTATTCGCTGATCAGTTCCAGCAGCGGATTCAGCCGCGCGGATATCGGAGTAACGGAATGGTAGCGGTTCACCATAATGACGAAACAGAGCATTTCGCCGCCGTTCTGGCTGTACCCGGCCAACCCCCGCACCCCCGACAGCGAACCGCTTTTCAGGTGCAGGTTGGTGCGGGTAGGACAATCTTTGATCGTGTTCTTGAACGTCCCTTCTCCTCCCGGCACAGCCAGCGATTCGAAAAAGTCCGCAAAGGCATCCGTGCGGTACATTTCCATCAGAAAATCGGAATAATAGCGCCCGTTGAGGAACGACATACGCGACAACCCGCTCCCATCCTGAAGATTCAGCGTACGGCTGCCCGGGGCGATGGAATCCAGAATGGCCAGTTCCACCTGCCGGGAATCGTACCGCGAATCTCCCTCGCCCAACAGTTTGCCCATCGTGCGGAATATCGTTTCGGCGTACATATTGTCGCTGTATTTATTGGTCACCGAGGCGATCGTACGCAGTTCGGGGGAATAGTATTTCAGGATCGTGTTCTTTTTGGCCGTCGTATCGATCTCCGGGGTATAGGTATCCCATACAGCGTATTCCACGTTCATATCGCCGCGGCTGCCCGAGAGGTATTTCTCGAATTCGCGGAGCAGGGAAAGCCCGGCGGCGCGGTTGGCCCCGGTTTCGGTCACTTTACCCCGCTGCCGGCCTAAACTACCCGTCACGAAATGTTCCAGCGGATGCAGGGGCGAAGCGCTCAGCCACAGCCGGTTCGCCCGGCCCTCCTCCGTAGCAGTCCGGTTGACCACCTTTACGCCCGGTATCTCGGGAAAAACGGATATGACCTTCACCGGTTTGCCGAGCGTATCGGAAGGAGCGAATTCGATCCGGCATTTGTTTTCGAAGAATGAAAGACCCAGCACACCTGTCCCGTAGTAAGTATCGGCATCGTCCCACGACCACGAGTCCACCATCGGCTCGAGGGTGAAATACCGGCTGTCGGCCACCAGGAACCCTTCTACGCGGGCGATACCCGCCTTATTGACCGCTTTTTTCCATACGGAGAAGACGGAATCGATCCCCGGAAGGAACTTATCGTAATCCGACCCCAACGTAGGATCGCCGCCGCCTATCACATAAAGCGTACCGTACAGGGTAGAATCGATGATCTCTCCGCTGTAGGCCAGTTCCGTTTCGTACCGGAAATCACCTCCCAACGTAGAGAGGGCCGCCCCGGTAGTGAGCAGTTTGGTGATCGAAGCTCCGGACAGCGATGCCGACGAGTTGCGTTCCACGATCGTTTCCCCGGTCTTTACATTCTTTATCACCACGCTCCACGAAGTGGTGTTCATCAGCGAATCTTCTTCGAGTTCCTTGATGTATTTTTTGATCTCCCGTTCTTTTTTGGCCCGGCTTTCGGATGCGCCCGGGTCGGCCTGGGCCCACAGCCCAGTGGAAAACGCCGTAAGAACGGCAAAAATCATAGCGAGTTTTCTCATCCTGTTTTTATTTATATGTTTTTCAGTTCTCTCCGTTTGCCTCTTCTGTGGCGGTAGCTTCGGCCGCAGCTTCGGCGACAGCCTCCACGATATCGGTGGAATGCAGTTTCCGGTTGCTCAAGTCCTTGCGGCGCAGTTCGAAATTCTGCCCCAGATATACCTTGCGCACCATCTCGTCGGCGGCCAGTTCTTCCGGCGTACCGGATTTAAGGATAGACCCCTGGTACATCAGATAAGTGCGGGTGGTAATGGCCAGGGTTTCCTGCACGTTATGGTCGGTGATCAGGATGCCTATATTTTTGGCTTTCAACCGCCAAACGATGGACTGGATATCCTCCACTGCAATAGGATCGACCCCCGCGAACGGCTCATCCAGCAGCACGAATTTCGGGTCGGTTGCAATACACCGGGCTATCTCGGTGCGGCGGCGTTCTCCCCCGGAAAGCACATCCCCGTTGCTCTTGCGCACCCTTTCCAGACCGAATTCCTCGATCAGCGAATTCATCTTCGCGATTTGCTCTTCGGGCGTTTTTTTAGTCATTTGGAGGACGGAAAGGATGTTCTGCTCCACCGTCAGTTTGCGGAACACGGAATTCTCCTGGGCCAGGTAGCCCACCCCGTACTGCGCCCGCTTATACATGGGGAACTGCGTGATCTCGGTGTCGTCCAGATAGACATTTCCCCCGTTGGACTGGACCAGCCCCACGATCATATAGAAAGACGTGGTTTTCCCGGCCCCGTTCGGGCCGAGCAGCCCGATGATCTCGCCCTGGTTTACTTCCAGGGATACATCATTCACCACGCAGCGGTTGCGGTAGGTTTTTTTCAGGTGTTCGGCTCTGAGTTTCATATTCTTTATTTTTTATTATTTTTCACTCGGTCAATTCGCCTGCGCGGCGCGTTTTTTCTCCATACGTTTGCATATCATCACACTGGCCTGGTACAACAGAATGATAGGAATGGCCAGCACGATCTGCGAAGCAATATCCGGTGGGGTGAGCACCGCCGCCACGATCAGGATCAGCAGGATCGCATGGCGGTAATACTTCAGCAAAAATTTTGAGGAAACCAATCCCATCCGGGACAGCACATAGATGGCGATAGGCATCTGGAACATGATCCCGGTAGCCAGGGTGATATTCACCACATTCGATATGTAGGACGACAGTTCGATATTGTTCACGATCGCATCCTCCGTACCCAGGCGGTATCCGGTAAAGAAATTGATGGACATCGGCAGGATCACGAAATACCCGAATGCGATCCCCAGAAAAAAGAGGGACGATACGTAAAACACCACTCCCCGGGCGCTCTTGCGTTCCTTGTCGGTAAGGGCCGGGGATACGAAACGCCATATCTCCCACACAATAAGGGGAGTAGCGATAATAAGCCCGGACACGAACGACACCCACAGGTGGGAATTGAATTGGCCGGTAAGTTCCCTGTTCTGTACGTTGAACTGTACCGGATGCATACATAGGTCTATCGATGTACCGAACCACCCGTTGATCGTATCCGAAAGTCCGCAGAAAAACCGGTAAGTCGGAAAATCCGGATGCCGTGGCCCGAAAATAACATCGTCGTAGATGATATGGTCGCAGAAAAACGCCACGACCGCACCGGCAAACACATAGAGGGCTATGCGGAACAAGTGCTTGCGCAGCACGAAAAGATGCCCCAAAAAAGTCGTCTCGCCGGATGTGTCCTTTCCGCTCATTTACCGTTTTTTACATTCATAATTGTTCCGCCGGGCCATTCATTTTTCAGACGATCCCCTCCCGTATCAGGTCGTGGATATGGATGACCCCGCAATAGAGACCCTTTTCGTCGGTGACCAACAGGTTGTTAATATCGTATTTCTGGAGCACTTCCAACGCATCGAAGGCCAATACGTCGGCCGCAATGGTCTTGGGATTTGCCGACATAATATCCCGCGCCGTCAGGGAAAACAGGCTTCCGTCGTCGTACCGTTCGAGCGTACGGCGAATATCCCCGTCGGTTACAATACCCAGTATATGCCCATTCCCCTCGGTCACCGCAGTCACCCCGAGGAACTTGGACGATATTTCACTGATCACCTTTTTTATAGGGGCATCTGCTGCCACGGCCGGGCGTTCGTTCTGGGCAATGATATCCCGCACCCGCATATATAAACGTTTTCCCAAGGCGCCCCCAGGATGGAACCGGGCGAAGTCCTCGGTGCGAAAACCGCGAAGCACTTCCAGCACCACGGCCAACGCATCCCCGAGAACCATCTGGACCGTGGTGGAGCTGGTCGGGGCCAAGTTATTGGGGCATACCTCCCGGGAAACATAGGCGTTCAATACGCAATCGGCCCCCCGTGCCATATAAGAATCTGTATTGGCCGTAATAGCGATGAGTTTATTTCCCAGCCCACGCAACACCGGCACAAGCGATTTTATTTCCGGAGTATTGCCGCTTTTGGAGATCATAATGACCACATCGTCGGGCATGACGGCCCCCAAATCGCCGTGCATAGCATCGGCCGTATGCATGAATACCGACGGAGTACCCGTGGAATTGAACGTAGCCACCATTTTCTGAGCGATCAAGGCACTCTTCCCGATACCGGTCACCACCACCCTCGCCGGGCAATCCAGGATCATTTCCACCGCCTTCTCAAAATTCCCGTCCAGATGCCCTGCGAGGCCCGCCACTTCCTTAGACTCGTCAAGTATCACATCTTTAGCAAGTTGCAAAATATTTTTTTCTTTTTTGCATCTATTTTCCATTTTCATTGTTTTTTGACGGGTATTTCTTATCTTTATTCTATACAAAAATACCAATTTTCACAATAGCCGTGAGAAATTTTAGCCTCGAATCGGAACTAAAAAAATACTTCGGGTTTGACACCTTCAAAGGTAAGCAAAAACAAATTATCGAAAGCCTTATGGCTGGGAATAATACCTTTGTCATTATGCCTACCGGAGGCGGCAAATCCCTGACATACCAATTGCCGGCGCTCTTGATGAACGGCACAGCCATCATCATATCCCCGCTGATCGCCCTGATGAAAAATCAGGTCGATGCCATGCGCGGGATCTCGACCGATGCCGCCGTAGCCCATGTGCTGAACTCTTCGCTGACCAAAAGCGAAGTGGAACAGGTAAAGGCCGACATCCGCTCCGGGGTGACCAAACTGCTTTACGTAGCCCCGGAATCGCTCACCAAAGACGAATACACGGATTTCCTGAAAACGGTTCCTATCTCTTTTTGCGCCATCGACGAGGCGCACTGTATCTCGGAATGGGGACACGATTTCCGGCCGGAATACCGCAACATCCGTTCGATCCTGGACAAGATAGCCCCGATGCCCATCATCGCCCTGACGGCTACCGCTACTCCTAAAGTACAGGAGGATATCCAGAAAAACCTCGGGATGAGCGATGCGACGGTCTACAAATCGTCTTTCAACCGTCCGAACCTTTTTTATGAAATCCGCCCTAAAGTGGACGTAGAAAAGGAGATCATCAAGTTCATCAAGACCCGTTCTCATCAGTCGGGTATCATATACTGCCTATCCCGCAAAAAAGTGGAGGAACTCGCCGAACTGCTGCGCGTGAACGGCATCTCGTCCGCCCCGTACCATGCAGGGCTGGACGCCAAGACACGTGCCAAAAACCAGGATGCATTCCTGATGGAGGACGTGGACGTAATCGTGGCCACCATCGCTTTCGGTATGGGTATCGATAAGCCGGACGTTCGGTTCGTGATCCATCACGATATCCCCAAAAGCCTGGAAAGCTACTACCAGGAGACCGGCCGCGCCGGCCGCGACGGGGGTGAAGGTCACTGCCTGGCTTTCTACAGCTACAAGGACATCGAAAAAATGGAGAAATTCCTGGTGGGCAAACCACTGTCCGAACAGGAGATCGGGGGGGCGTTGCTACAGGATGTAGTGGCCTATGCCGAAACTTCGATGTCGCGCCGCAAATACCTGCTGCACTATTTCGGCGAAGAGTTCGACGAAGTAAAAGGTGAGGGAGCCGGAATGGACGACAACAGCCGCAACCCGAAGCCCCGGATAGATGCCACCAAAGAACTAAAAACGCTCATACAAGTGGTCAGGGACACCTCCCAGACGTTCCGCGCAAAAGAGATCACCAATATCCTGGTCGGCCGGGTAAGTTCCGCCGTCAAAGGGTTGAAAGTCGATAAAAAGCCTTTCTTCGGAGCCGGCAAGGACAGGGACGACAAATTCTGGATGGCCCTTATCCGCCAGGCTTTAGTGGGAGGCTATATCCGTAAGGAGATCGAGCAATACGGGGTGATAAAACTCACTCCCCGCAGCGAAGAATTCCTTGCTTCGGGCGAAAAATTTGAGATGACCGAGGACCACAATTACGACATCCTCGAACAACAGGCTGCCGTACAGAACCGCAAAAGCGGCGTAACGGACGAAGTATTGCTGTCTGCCCTGCGCGATCTGCGTAAAAGCGAGGCCAAGCGTTTGGGCATACCACCGTTCGCTATGTTCCAGGATGCTTCGCTGGAAGACATGGCCCTCCATTACCCAATCACCACCGAAGAGATGAAGACCATCTTCGGGGTAGGCGAAGGCAAGGCGCGCAAATATGGAAAAAAATTCGCTGATTTTATCGCTAAATATGTAGAGGAAAACGATATCGTCCGACCGGACGACCTGGTGGTACGCTCGGTGGTGAACAAATCGGGCCTGAAGGTTTACGTCATCCAGAGTACGGACCGTAAGATACCTCTGGAGGACATCGCCAAGGCGAAAGGGCTCGAAATGGCCGCCCTCATTTCGGAGATCGAGGCCATTGTATATTCCGGGACCAAGATCAACATTGACTATCAGATAGACGAAATGCTCGACCCCGAACAGCAGGAAGAGATCGAAGATTACTTCATGACCGCGGAAAAAGACGCGATCAAAGACGCAATGGCCGCTTTCGGCGGGGATTACGAGGAGGAAGAGCTCCGCCTGATGCGCATCAAGTTCATCAGCGACGTAGCCAATTAAAAAAACTCAGTAAGAAAAATGAAAATATACACCAAGACCGGAGACAAAGGAAGCACCTCCCTGATAGGCGGCAAACGGGTCCCGAAAGACGACCTGCGGCTCGAAGCTTACGGGACCGTGGACGAGCTCAATAGCTTTTTGGGGCTCCTCTCCGACACCCAAGGGGTAAAAGATGGCTTAAGGAAAGAACTGAAAGACATCCAGAACAGCCTGTTCAATCTCGGGGGGCAATTGGCGAGCCTGCCGGAAGACATCGAAAAATACCACGTTCCCGTCATCACCGAAGACGAGATCGGCTCGCTGGAAAAGGCGATCGACCGGATGCAGGAAACTCTCCCTCCGCTGGAAAAATTCATCCTGCCCGGCGGACATCCTGCTGTTTCTCTGGCCCATGTAGCCCGGAGTATCTGCCGCCGGGCCGAACGCCGAACGGTAACCCTGAAAGGAACAGGCGCTGCCGGATTGGAAACAGCGGAAAAATACCTCAACCGCCTGTCGGATTACCTGTTCGTTTCCGCGCGCGCCATCGCACAGGACTGCGGCATAGAAGAACGCACCTGGGAATACCCCGGCAGTAAATAATTAGCTGTACACACTACAAAAAACATCCGGCACGGTATTCCCGTGCCGGATGTTTTTTATAGGACAAGCTCACAAATCCATTTTATACGTGTATATCCGGTCGAAATCCTCCCCGGCAGCTATCGCATAGACGGTCTTACGGGAACCGTCGACGAATACCGGCATCCGGTTCTTTTTGTCGAAGCGGAACGCCCCGACCTTTTTCCCGGCCCAATCGAATACCTCCAACACCACATCCATCGTGTACTTCTGCTCGAGGGTCCGCATATCGGTACGGGCGTTGACCGCATAAATGTATTCCCGGTCGGAAAACAAGGCCACATAAGCCAAGGAAGAATGGCGGGGATCGGGATCGAACCGGTCGAAGGACGGTGCTTGGGTACCCGGCGAAGCCACGAAACAAAACTTTCCGTCCCGTATCTCATAAATATCGAGAGTGCCGGACTCTTCATAGGCCACACCCAATTTATCCCCGCATACGGATATATGGGCCGTATTGCGGGTAATATGCTCACGCCCGTCATAAGGGATAGTATACTGATATAGATCGACCGAATCCTTTACTTCACCCGTGACAAGGCTCACCAAACGCAGCACATGTTCTTTGTCCGGAGTGTCCCGGATAAAAGCCCCAACCAACAGGCTGTCGTCTTTCACCGCATAGGCCATCCGAAAATTAGGATCGTATCCCCTATCCCGAAAAATTCCCTTTCCCGCCACGCCTTCTCCCGAAAAGCCGTACAGCTCGACCACAGGCCCCGCCACTCGGTAAGTCCGCACCGCCAAAACACCCGGCGAACCGGATTGCTCCGCCGACAGGGAAGGAAATTCACCGGGGCCCTGCCCCCGCCTACCGAACGTATGCCGTAACCGAAAATCCGGCAAACCGTATACGTAAAAGACCGTATCCTCCAGGGTTTGCACGGCTACACAATCGTCGCCAGTGAAAAATGCCTGGGGCCGGATGATCTGCCCTACTGCGATACTGTCCGCCGCAAGTGTTCGAGGCTCTGCAAAAATATCGGCTTTGCTCCCTTCTCCGCAGGAACTGGCGGCCGCACACAGGAAAGGGAAAAACAGTGTTCCTAAAAATGATCGTGTTGTCATGATAAAACTATTTTTCCTTTTAGACCGGGATTTTAGGAAAGAAGTTTCAATAAGGGAATTTTATTTTTCCAAGTCGTACCTGAACGTATAGACATGATCAAAATCCTTTGCTTTATCCGCCGCATAGATGATGCCGTTGGGTTCGTCCACCGCAAACAGATCATAAGGCCCTTTTATCCGCATCGATTTTACCGGATGCCCCTGACGGTCGAATACCCGGATAAAAACACCGGGCGTTTCTTCATACTGCCCCTGCGTAGCCCCTCTATAGAATGCATAAAAATGATCGCCGGAAGCCTGCGCGTCCACATAATACAGGATTTGTTCCTTCGGCCTTCCAATGCTGTTGGGCCGGATGATATCCTCTTCTTTCCAGGCATACAACGTATCCCCATAGGCCGTTATGCGCTCTATTTTTCCCTCCTCGGTCCATCTATAAAATTCCGCCCGGGGGATCCCGTCATAGAAGAGGGCAAAGGCGTCCCCGGAAGCTGCCGTATAACATTCATTGACAGTCGTAGATATCGTAAACATTCCTTCCATCCGGACCGTATATCTTTTGGAACGCAGGGCAATACTATCGGTGACAGTCAGCAGAGAATCTCCCGATACCGCCGAGAGGATATAGCGCGATCCGTCCTGCGACGACAGTTTCATAGAAAGGGCTTTTTCTCCGCCGGGGGACACCGCGCACAGCTGATATTTCTTCCGGCACTTTATATCCCGTTCCCGCTGTATGCCCGATCGTTGCGGGGCATAGACCCGAGCCTGTCCGGAATAGCCCGGAACGACAATGAATTTCCGGCCGTCCGACGAAACCAGATCCCGGAAATACCGCGGCAGATCTTCCGGCCCCTCGCCCGAAACTACACTTCCGTACAAATACCGGAAACCCGGCAAAGAGTACACGTAAAAGACCGTATCCGTTTTATCGCTCACCACAACCATATAACCGTTGACCACCCGCAATTCTTTAGGGACGAGCACCTGCTCTACGGCAATACTGTCCGGGAAAAGTTCCTGAGAAACGGCAAAAACGGCATCGGGATCAATTTTTCCCGCCTTCCCACCACAGCCCGGCAAGCAAAACAGCAGGGCGAGGATTCCGAATAAACCGGTTATTTTCTTCATAGCTGATAAAATTTCTTTTCGCAAACGTAAAACAAAATTTACATAATGTCAAGTTTATTTTACAATTTGGGCGAAATATTTTATCGAAGGCTCATAACTACTTTATCAACAGATGGGCGATGGACAGGGCCAGCGTAGTTCCGGATACCACCAACATGAACACACCGTTCACCGCATACGGTTTTCCCCCGCCTACCAGCCGCGAGCCGAAGAAGAACGCAAAAGCGGAAAGCACAGCCGATACGATCCAGACAATATCATAATAAGCAAAAACCGCATTGGTATTAACAAAAAGTTCTTTCGCCTCCCGGGGCGTCCGGGCGCCGAAAGTAACGATAGGCCACAGAGTGCATACGATCAGCGGCGCTGCCACCAAGACCCAGCCCCACACCGAGTACATTTTAAGAAAAGTTCTGCGTGTAGTTCCCATAGTTATATAATTTTAAGTTCTTTTCGTATCCCCCCCTCCGGCTTAATGGCCCTTAGGGAATTTACCGCGCAGCCGCAGGGCCGTGATCACCTTTTTGGTGTAAAGCGGGAAATCTTTCTCCAGCATCCAGCCGGTATAACCAGGATCGTTCTCCAGTACAGGAGCAACCTTGCATCCCTTGTATTTTCCGAACGTGAATATCTCGTCCCCATCCTGGTCGTAGGCGATAAACCCGGCAAAATCTGCCGTTTTCCGCTGGGTAGAATAGTCGGACAGGGATTTTATATCGTTCGGCAGATCCTCGTACCGATCCAATTGCGCCTTGAGCACTTCGTAGGTAGCGATCGTATCTGCCTGAGCGCCATGCGCCCCCTCGAGTTCCGCCCCGCAGTAGAATTTATAAGCGGCCGACAGGGTACGCGGCTCCCGCTTATAGAAAATAGCCTGTACATCCACCGCCACCCGGTTGCCCATATCGAAATCAATACCAGCACGCAGCAGTTCTTCGGCCAGCATCGGAATGTCGAACCGATTGGAGTTGTACCCGGCCAAATCCGAATCCTTTATCATCTCGTACACCGTCGAAGCTATCTTATCGAAAGTCGGTTCGTCCTTTACCTTTTCATCGGTGATCCCATGGATATCGGATACTACTTTCGGGATCGGACGTCCCGGGTTTACAAGCCATGTGCGCACTTCCTGATTTCCGTTGGGGTAAACCTTGCATACGGATATTTCGACAATCCGGTCACGTGCCACATCGATGCCGGTGGTTTCCAGGTCGAAAAAGCAGATCGGACGAGTGAGTTTAAGTTCCATTTTTTTCTTTTTATCTTATTATTTGATCAGGACAGCCCGGATACCGTTCCATCCTCGTCTATATCCATATTCACAGCGGCGGGAGTCGAAGGGAGCCCCGGCATCCGCATGATATCGCCTGCTATCGGCACCACAAACCCGGCCCCGGATGCGATCTCGATATCCCGTATCTTGATTTCGAAACCGGTAGGCGCCCCTATTGCCTTTTCGTTGTCCGTGAAAGACTTTTGCGTTTTGGCGATGCACACAGCCAGAGACGAAAGACCCAGCTTCGAGATAAGCTCTAATTGCTTATGCGCCTGATATGTATACTCCACACTTCGGGCCCCGTACACGCGTCGGGCCACCGTCAGTATTTTTTCCTCGATGGGCATATCGAGATCGTACAGCGGACGGAGCACGGCTTTCGATGCGGAAGCCACCGCCGCCACTTCCCGGGCCAGGTCTTCACAGCCTTTCCCTCCTTCCGCCCAAGCATGCGTCCGAACGGCTTTTATCCCCCGCGCCGCACAAAGGCGTTCGATCACTTGGGTTTCCTCTTCCGTATCGGCCTCGAAGCAATTGATAGCCACGACGGATGGCACTCCGAAATTCGCCGCATTGTCCAGATGGCGGGACAGGTTGACAAATCCCCGTTCGACAGCCCCTGTATCGGGCTTCTTCAAATCGGGGACGGCTACCCCGCCATGGTATTTCAAGGCACGGACCGTAGCGACGATCACCCAGGCACGCGGGCACAGGCCGCCGACCCGGCATTTGATATCCATAAATTTTTCCGCGCCCATATCCGAGCCGAACCCGGCTTCCGTCACCGCATAATCGGCCATCGAAAGGGCCATTTTCGTGGCCAGAATACTGTTGGTTCCCTGTGCGATATTGGCGAAAGGCCCTCCATGGATAATGGCCGCATTTCCCCCGGTAGTTTGCACCAAATTGGGCTTCACGGCATCTTTCAGTAAAATGGCCATCGCTCCCACCGCTCCCAAGTCGCGGGCATACACCGGTTCACCGGTATAGCGGAATCCAACCAAAATATTACCCAGTCGGCATTTCAGGTCATTAATTCCGCCGCACAGGCAAAGAATCGCCATTACTTCCGAGGCCGGGGTAATGTTGAACCCTTCCTCGCGGGGAATCCCGTTACCTGTCCCGCCGAGCCCGGTAATGATGTGGCGCAGGGCCCGGTCGTTCATATCGGCTACCCGCTTGAAAGCGACTGTCCGGGGGTCTATCCCGAGATTATCGACCTTCACTTGCATATTGTTGTCCACCAGGGCAGACAGCAGGTTATTCGATTTCTCTACCGCGGCAAAATCCCCCGTAAAATGGAGGTTGATATCCTCCATCGGCAGCACCTGTGAATGTCCCCCTCCGGCGGCCCCGCCTTTCAGTCCGAATACCGGGCCGAGGGACGGTTCCCGCAGGGCTACGATAGAACGGCGACCGAGGCGGTTCAATCCGTCGGAAAGCCCGATGGAGACCGTAGTCTTACCTTCTCCGGCCGGAGTCGGGGAAACGGCGGTGACCAGGATCAGATTACCCTGCGATACTTTTTGTTCATCGATAAGGGACAAAGGCAGCTTTGCCTTATACTTCCCGTAAAGTTCCAAGGCATCCGCCGGGATACCGATCCGGGAGGCTATTTCGGTAATGGGCCGGATGTCGGCCTGCTGGGCTATTTCAATGTCAGACTTCATACTTCATTAAATTGTCGGGCCGGACGGGGAAAAATCCCCCCCCTCACAAAGTTATATTTTTTACCGCTGCAAAAGAAGATTTTTTTTGAAGAAAAAGACGTAATTCGCATTCCTTAAATCAGGCTAAAGCCTTTTTTTCAACTTTACCTTCCCGGTTTGGCAATTATATGAAACATGCCATATCAATGCATCTTGGTTGTGGTTAAACGTTGTATACGAAAATTCTTTTTCGGATTTCACACCCAATACAATAATAGAGGGAGCTTGAATGCCATAAAAGCAACACTGGCACCCTCCATGTTCAAAAAAAACTTGACCCTCTTCCCGGGTGATAGTTAATCGATAATACAATTAAATAATTCAGAGGATCTTTTTTTATAAAATGAAGATAAAAACATCTCCATTTCTTTAAATCATAGGCCTCCGCAACTCCGTACTTTTCATTGAACAGGACGGCATTCAAACTGTCGATAAAAGCACTGTTCACCTGCAATTCAGGCCCTGTGAAAGTACAAGTTTCAATGGGTGCAGAAAAACCATCGACCGAAATAATGGGATCAGGAGGGATAAACACCCGCTCATCCTGCGCATGACATATACCTGCCAGACAAGCAAATAGCAAGTCCGGTTTTTCATGCACGGTAAATTTATAATAAAAAACGGGAAGTCCATCGAACTTCCCGTAGCATTTTGCTTGTGGACAACCGCTATTTTTCCAGTTTCGAGGTCACCGCATCCGCCACTGCCTGCATCTCTTCCGGAGTGAACGAAGGCTTTTCCTTGTTGAGGTTCATATCCCCGGGGCCGTTGAGCGGCAGCAGGTGCACATGCACGTGATGGACGTCGAGCCCCACCACCGATACTCCTACCCGGATACAGGGCACGGCTTTTTCCAACGCACGGGCCACCCGGCGGGCGAAAAGCATCAGACCGGTATAAGTTGGCTCATCCAGTTCGTAGATTTTGTCCACTTCCTTTTTCGGGATGACCAGCGTATGCCCTTTTACCACAGGGAACGCGTCGAGGATGGCGATATAATTTTCATCCTCCGCTATTTTATATGCGGGGATCTCCCCATTGATGATCTTAGTGAATACCGATGCCATGGTTCTTTCGGTTTTTTAGTTCGTTATCGGGTGATCTCCAGCACATCGAAATGCATCGTGCCGTTGGGCGCTTTGATCTCGGCCACATCGCCTACGGATTTGCCGAGCAGGCCCTTTCCAATAGGGGATTCTACGGATATTTTTCCTTGTGCAATGTTGGCTTCGTTCTGGGCCACCAGCGTATAAGCTACTTCTTTTCCGTTCTGCTTGTTACGGATACGGACAGTCGAAAGGATGAGCACTTTCGTATCGTCGAGCTGCGAAGCATCTACGATACGGGCACTGGACATCGTTTCTTCCAGTTTGGCTATTTTCATTTCCAGCATACCCTGGGCCTCTTTGGCGGCATCGTATTCGGCATTCTCCGAAAGGTCGCCCTTATCGCGCGCCTCGGCTATTTGTTTTATCACATGCGCGCGCTCTACCGTCTTGAGGTGTTCGAGCTCGGCTTTGAGCTTAGCGTACCCTTCCGGCGTGTAGTAAGATACGTTTCCCATTTTTTCTTTTCTTTTTTTCGGTTCTACAAAACGTTCGTTGTACACAAAAAATAAAGAACCCCGAAAAAGTATTTCGTTACCTTCGGGATTCGTATTGTGTAAGGCAAATGTAGGCAAAACAAAAGCCGCGCGCAAGCCTTTCGGATTTTTTTGCGGAAAAACCATACCCACCGGGAAATTATTGGCTTTTAGGAATTAAAACCTGTCGATCGATAAATTTAAATCAGCCAACAGAAGTACCCGGATATTTTTCACGCAACATTCCTTAACAATTCTTATATTTGTATCATCAAACTAAAACACGCCGGAAAAAATGTCGTTACTATCCTTGCTTATCGCTTTGCTGACCTTGTTTTTCATGGGAAAAACTTTCGAGAAAATGGGTCGCAAATTTTGGGAGGGTTTCATTCCCTTCTATAACATATACATTCTGCTGGAAGAATTGAATAAGCCTCTGTGGTGGTTTATCATGTTCTTCATTCCGGTAGTGAACCTCATTTTTGCGTTCATGCTGTTCAACGAGCTGGCCAAACGCTTTTCCCGCGACTATATAATGGCCATCATCATGACCATTTTCCCGTTCATCGGCTTCGGGATACTCGCCTACTCGGACGACGCTGTTTACCGAAAATAAATAAACCGGGAGTCTGATTCTCCCCAAACCACCCGCCCGGCCTATGGACCTGATAAAACCGAACGACGTGGAAGTGCGCATGATACGCGTTCGCCGACAGAATATCCTGCTGGACCGGGACGTGGCTGCTCTATACGGCGTACAAACCCGCGAAGTGAACCAAGCCGTCAGGAACAACCCGGACAAATTCCCGGCCGGTTATGTATTCGAACTGTCCGCCGAAGAGAACGACGGGTTGAAAAAAGCCCTCCTGAAACCGGGCAACACAAATATTTCCCCGCCAGGGCGAGGAAGATATTCCAAATACCCGCCCAAAGCATTTACGGAAAAAGGCCTTTATATGCTGGCTACTGTCCTGAAAAGCCCGGCGGCAACCCAAGCGACCCTCGCTATTGTGGAAACATTCGCCAAAGTCCGGGAACTTTCCGCTACGGTGACCAAACTGTCGGGTACGAACAGTGTCGCGAAGCAGGAACCCCTGATCAAGAAAAGCCAACGGATCATTTCCGACCTGATGGGAGAAGACCGGGAGGTTACCGGTATGGAAACGACCATCGAATTGAATTTAGCCGTACTCAAAGTAAAACATACCGTCAAACGGGGCGGCCGGAAATAAAAAAAAGCCTGCGGTAACCGCAGGCTTTTTTTATTTTCTTTCTGACTATTTAAATTCAGACCGGGGGCAGCTCGTAGCCTTTTTCCCGAAGTATCTTTTCTGTAGCATCATACAGCCAATTTTTGTATTTGTGCGCCGCCGCAAAATCCCGGATCAGGAACTGCCGATGACCGGTATAGACACGACCGCCGCCCTTTTCTTTCTTTGGAAACAACGCCTCGCACTCCTGTGTGGCGGCTTGTTCGGCTGTTTTGAGCAGGGGCCGCACCAGAATATTGAACAGCGGGTCGAGCCAGTTGTGCATCGTCAACATTTTAGTATTGACCAGCCCCGGATTGAATGCGTTGGCCTCAACCCCGGCTTTTTTCCCCAGTTTTTCGGTCAGGCTCTGAGTGAACATCAACAGGGCGAGTTTGGAAGCGCCGTATGCCTTTATCTTCCGGTATTTTTTCGGGGGAACGGCAAAAAAATCTTTGTCCACCCGGGCGAATTTGCTCATCACCGATACGGTGTTCATGATCTTGGTAAGCCCTTCGGAACGCTTAAGGATCGGCATCATAAGCCGGGTAAGAAAATAAGTCCCCACGTAATTGACCCCGACCGTCGATTCAAACCCGTCGGCTGTCTGGGTGTATTTCCTGCGGATAGTGGCTGCATTGTTCACCAATGCCCGGATATTGTAGCCTTTTTCATCGACCGAACGCACGAACGAAGCTATGGATTCCAGAGAGGACAAATCGAGCGGCATGAGCCTCATATCCTTATTGGATGTGATATAGCGGAGATGTTCAAACACATTCGCCGCTTTTTCCACATTTTTACAGGCCATGATGACCCCGTAATCCATATCCGCCAACAGGCCGGCAAGGCTTTCCCCTATCCCCCTGTCCGCTCCGGTGACTATTACCCAGTTGTTGTTCATATCAGATCGAGGTCTGTTCCGGCTATTTCCGATATTCCAATTTCACGTTGTCGACCCACAGTGAATTGCCCAAAGAACCCGTAAAAGCGCCCAGCGACCCCGAAGAGAACATCATGATCATATGGGTAGGCGTAACTTCCTTCCCTCCCCAGCATGTTTCCTGGACAGGGACCATTTTACCCTTGCTGTTCATCGCATAGAAAAGCCCTTCCTCCATCAGATCCATCGAATCATCGAAATACGGCTGCTTCGTTATATCCCCGTAATGAATCTCTGTACGGTGGCCGTTTTTCCAGTCAGGAACGGTCTTGTCGAACCGTTCGCGCGCCGTACCGATGCGCTGGGCGAAAATATTGCCTTTGTCATCCTCCCAACGTCTCTGCAAAAAGACAACCACTTCTGCGCGGTCGCGGCCTTTCACTTTGGATATGCCGCTGCCCGTAGCCCGGGTGACCATCGTATCGGGAGATATTTTGGCCTTGTAATCGAACACCACCGCATCCGGTTTTCCGGTAAAGGCGATACCCATGTCAAGATTTTTATACGGATCGTTAGCCCCCCGGATAGGCTCGATCGTGCGACCCAGGAATATACTTCCCGAGGCCAGCACCGAGATATTCACCATCCCGAGCACTTTTACCTTTTCCAGTTTCGTATCCATCCGGGCGCTGTAGCCGTTGCCCCGCTTCTCGGGGAATACCGTCACGGACGTTTTCACCACGCCGGCCACTTTGGCCATCACGTTGGACGAGGACCAGGGCGATTTGGATTTATTGATGTAAGCATCGGTGCTTACGATCGTATCGGTAGGAGCTATGGCATATACGGTGGCTTCATTGCCGCCGATGACAAACGACTCTTTGATCTTGCGCACCAGCCAATGGTCGAAGTCTCCGAAAGCGACCGGTTTCAGCGTATCCTGCTGTGCATAAGCCCACAAGGGAGCGAGTAAACAAAAAGCCGTAATCCACGATTTTCTCATAATTCTGTAAGTTTGGCTGTAGGGTTAAGAAACGTATAAATTTTCTTAATCAAATGTAAAGGTAATCATTCTTGACACAATAAAAAAAGCCGGAATAAATTATTCCGGCTTTTTAGAACATATTATTACCCTTTTAGGCATCTATATTGGCATATTTGGCGTTTTTCTCGATGAATTCCCGGCGGGGCGGCACATCGTCGCCCATGAGCATGGAGAATACATAATCCGCATCGGCCGCATTGTCGATCGTGATCTGCTTGAGGATACGGTTGTCCGGGTCCATCGTCGTTTCCCATAATTGATGATCATTCATCTCTCCCAGACCTTTGTATCGCTGGATAGCGACTCCCTTATCAGAGCCTCCCCCTATTTCGAGGGCGAGTTTGTCACGCTGGTCTTCCGTCCAGGCATAGGCCTGTTTCTGGCCTTTCTTGACCATGTAAAGAGGCGGAGTGGCGATATATACGTAACCGTTCTCTATCAACTCCTTCATGTAGCGGAAGAAGAAAGTAAGCATTAACGTGTCGATGTGGCTTCCGTCCACATCGGCGTCGGTCATGATGATGATCTTGTGGTAACGCAGTTTTTCGGTGTTCAGCGCTTTGGAGTCTTCTTCCGTGCCGATGGTCACTCCGAGGGCGGTATAGATATTCCGTATTTCCTCGTTCTCGAACACGCGGTGCTGCATGGCCTTTTCCACGTTCAGGATCTTACCGCGGAGAGGAAGGATGGCCTGGAAATGGCGGTCGCGGCCCTGTTTGGCCGTACCTCCTGCGGAGTCTCCCTCGACAAAGAATATCTCGGATTTTGCCGGGTCCCGTTCCGAGCAGTCGGCCAGTTTGCCGGGCAGTCCGCCGCCGCTCATCACGGTCTTGCGCTGTACCATCTCGCGGGCCTTCTTGGCGGCCGCGCGGGCCTTGGCCGCCAGCATTACTTTCTGCACGATGATTTTGGCCTCGGCCGGATGCTCTTCCAAATAATTGTTGAGCATGTCGCCCACCAATTGGTCTACCGCGCCGAGCACCTCTTTATTACCCAGCTTCGTTTTGGTCTGTCCTTCGAAAAGCGGCTCCTGCACTTTGACCGAGATCACGGCCGTAAGGCCTTCGCGGAAGTCATCTCCCGATATCTCGACCTTTTCCTTGGCCAGCAGCCCCGATTCTTCCGCGTATTTTTTCAGCGTACGGGTAAGCCCGCGGCGGAAACCGGCCAAATGGGTACCTCCTTCTATCGTATTGATGTTGTTGACGTACGAATGGATATTTTCCGTGTACGAGGTATTGTAATGGAGTGCCACCTCGACCGGGATATCGTTCCGCTCGCCGTCCATGTGTATCACCGTAGGTATCAGCGGCTCGCGGGCGCTGTCCAGGAACGTGACGAACTCGTCGAGACCGGTGGACGAATGGAAGCTCTCCCGGCGGGGATTGCCTTGTTCGTCCAGATCGCGCATGTCGGTCAGGGTGATCGTGATATTCTTGTTCAGGTAAGCCAGCTCGCGCATACGGCTCTGCAAAATATCGTACTGGTACTCCGTCTCGGTAAAGATCGCGTCGTCCGGATGGAAAGTAACGGTAGTACCCGTCAGTTCCGTCTCGCCGATTTCACGTACCGGATAAAGCGGTTTTCCGCAGGAATACTCCTGCTCGAATATTTTACCGACCCGGCATACTTCTACCCGCATATGGTTGGACAGCGCGTTCACGCACGACACACCCACCCCGTGGAGTCCTCCGGAGACTTTATACGAATCCTTGTCGAACTTACCCCCGGCGTGCAGGATGGTCATTACCACCTCCAGCGCGGATTTCTTTTCTTTCGGGTGATAATCCGTCGGGATACCGCGGCCGTTGTCGCGTACCGATATGGAGTTATCCTTGTTTATCACAACATCTATCTGGGAACAGTAACCGGCCAGGGCCTCGTCGATGGAGTTGTCCACCACCTCGTTCACCAGATGGTGAAGCCCGCGGGAACTGGTATCGCCAATATACATACCGGGACGTTTGCGCACGGCCTCCAAGCCTTCGAGCACTACAATACTGTCGGCCGAATAGCCCTGCGTTTCGTCTGTTATCTCACTCATTTTTTATTTTCCTTTATTTTAATTTTCAACTCAAAAAAAACCGATGATGATATCCCTCAAAGGCATTATTTATCTATTTGTCCGGACCAATACCAACCGGCCGGTATAAGAATCTTCGCTACGGCTGCTGTCATTCCAATAAAAATCGTTTTTCAGTTTAACCGAGTCCGACGATCTTATCAAGGTCAATTCGCTCGCCGACGGGAAGCGCCAATCGCTGTAACCGCAATAATTAGCCCCGTTCAATTTTTCTATCGTTTCAACGGCCGTATTATAACTCATCTTTTCAAAATCATCAGGAATGACATAAAAAGAATTGTACAATAAAACCGGCTCGGCATTTTTCACTTCGGGCCTGGTCGCAACCTCCGATCTTCCAGTGGACATCGGGCGGGCTATCAGCACATAGTTATTCGCCCCATAATAATGTTGTCCCGTCTGTTTTTCTTCCCCCGCCTGAAGGACGATCGTTCCGGTTACTTTTTTATGTGTATCTGTGTCCAACTGATAGATCACTGAAACAGGGATGCTGTTATAATTCTTGAATTTTATAAACCTACCAGAATTGCCATAGGGATCTCCCAGGGACACTTCTACCCCTCCGATATCCTCCCGGGTAGATATCCCGTTGATATAATATGCGCCGTCATCTCCTTTCTGGGAAGAAGGATTAGCGCTGTTTTGCTGTATGACGACATTCTGAGAATACGAAGCGGTTGCCACCATCGTCAACGCCGAAATTAACAGAATGAATTTCACTATCTTCATTGTGTTCATATCATTGCCATTAGAAACCCATATGCCTTGATATTCATCTTACAAAGATACGGATTTTTTCCCGAAAAACCGCCTGTTTTATCTCCTAAAAACGCCCTAAAGAAATACCAGGCTTACCTTTTTCGGAATAATTCGCGCGGCCCGCGGGAGAATGCGTACCTTTGCCGCAAAACACACCGACCAAGATGGCGAAAAATATACCCGAAGGCAATTTTCTGATGACCGCCAAAACGTTCTACGGACTGGAGGAAGTCCTGGCGGAAGAACTGCGCAACCTGGGGGCGATGCGGGTGGAGACCGCCCGCCGGGCCGTATCGTTCTACGGGGACAAAGGCTTCCTGTACAAAGCCAACCTCTGCCTGCGCACCGCCCTGTCGGTGCTCGTCCCGCTGAAGACCGAAAAAGTGTTCAACGAAACCCAATTCTACAAGTCGATATACAACGTCCCCTGGGAACGCTACATCAGCGCGCGCGATTCCATCGCGATCGACGCGACGGTAAACTCCGAATTGTTCACCAACAGCCATTACGTCACGCTAAAGGCAAAGGATGCCATCGTCGACCGTATCCGCGACAAAATGAACGCCCGTCCGGACGTAGACCGGGACAACCCCTCCCTGAAAGTGAACGTCCACCTGTCGGACCGCACCCTCACGATATCGCTGGACAGTTCGCTCGGACTGCACAAACGCGGATACCGTTCGCTCACCAATATCGCCCCGATCAACGAAGTGCTGGCTGCCGGGTTGGTGCTGCTGTCCGGCTGGCGGGGCCAGACGGATTTCATGGACCCGATGTGCGGGTCGGGCACGATCCTGATCGAAGCGGCGATGGTAGCCGCCAATATCCCGCCCTGCATTCACAAAGAACGCTTCGGATTTCAGTCGTGGAAAGATTTCGACGCGGAACTGTTCGAAAAGATCAAGGAAATATCCCTCAAGAAAATGCGGGAGCCCGGTATCGAGATCATCGGCCGGGACAAGGCCCCTTCCGCCGTGGCAAAGTCCATCGAGAACATCACCGCAGCGGGCTTGGACGAATTCATCAAAGTATCCCGGCAGGACTTCTTCCATTCCCATCGGCCTGAAAAAGGGCGTTGGACACTCCTATTCAACCCGCCCTACGGGGAGCGGCTCGAAATAGACGAAGTGGACTTTTACAAGAAGGTCGGCGATACCCTGAAGACTTCCTATCCCGATACGGTCGCCTGGATGATCACCGGATCGAAAGAAGGACTGAAGTCAGTAGGCCTTCGCACCAGCCGGTCTATCCCGCTGATGAACGCCAACCTGGAAGCCCGGTTCGTAAAATACGAGCTGTACGCCGGCACCCGCCGTACTCCCAAAGACATCGAAAATTCCGAGGGAAAAACTCCGGCCGAAGACAAACCGACACCGCAGGCGGAATAATCCTGCTCACACCCCACAAAAAACGGAGGCCCATAGGCCTCCGTTTTTTGTGGGTATATTGTGTAATTCCGTTTTTTGTGGGTATATTGTGTAATATAGTTACCCGTCTTGCAAAGCTCAGTCCTCAGCCATAATGACCGTACCGCCCATCGTCGTGCGTCCGTCCACTTTGGCAGGCCCTTTGCAGTAAACCTTTCCACCCATTCCCACCCGGGCTTTGGTGTTTTTGGTCGCATAAACATACGCGGTACCGCCGGCCGTAATGTTGACCTCGGCATCGTCCGCCACCAGTTCGTACCCGTTGAACTGGCCGCCCGTCTTAATACTCACATCCAGGGCTTTCACATCGCCTTGGGCCTGTATCTGGCCGCCGGCCGCAATAGAAGCCCGAAGCGTATCGGCCGTTACCGACGCCTTGACAAAAGCGCCTTTCCCGGCATCGATGCGGATATTTCCTCCGCCGAGCACGCTTTCCGCCTCGATCTCGCTGTCGCCCGAAGCGCCGATGTAAGTAAGCGTCGATTTGTAGTATATAGTGGCCGGAGCCGGGTCTGCCCCGATGCCTTTGGTAGACTTAAAGCGGATAACGAGGCGTCCTTTGTCTTCCTTGACCACGATATTGTCGATCTTATCTCCTGAAACGACTACTTTATTCTCGTTCGAAGCGATGAGCCGGGCTTTTATTTTAGTCGAAATATCCACCCCGGAAAAACCCGAAGGACGGTATATCTTTTCCTGGGCCGAAAGTGCCGCGCACGAAAAAGCCAATGCCGCCAACACCCATAATTTCAATGCTTTCATATCAATCGGTTTAAGGTTATTTTCCTATTCTCAGATGCACGAAACCTTCGTCAGTCAGTTCCGCGAAATCGTAAATGTTGCGGCCGTCGGCCACCACGTTCCCCGCCATCAGGCGGCGCACTTTTTTCCAGTCCGGGATACGGAACTGCTTCCATTCGGTGAGCACGATCAGTGCATCGGCGTCTTCCACCGTTTCGTACATATCGCTCCCGTATTCCACCCGGCTGTCCAGGCGCCGCTCGGCCTCCGGCATGGCGATCGGGTCGTATGCCTTTACTTTGGATCCGGCTTCCAGCAGTTTTTCGATCACCACCAGCGACGGGGCCTCCCGCATATCGTCGGTCTCCGGCTTGAAAGAAAGCCCCCAGAGGGCAATCGTCTTTCCGGCCAGGTTTCCGCCGAATTCTTTGGACACCTTGTCGAACATGAGGCTTTTCTGTTTTTCATTGACCTCTTCGACGGCCTCTATCACTTTCATGTCGTAGCCGTACTGGCGGCCGGTATGGATCAGGGCCTTCACGTCTTTCGGAAAGCAGGACCCGCCGTATCCGCACCCTGCATACAGGAAGCGGCTGCCGATCCGTCCATCCGACCCGATACCCTTGCGCACCATATCGACATTGGCCCCCGTGCGTTCGCACAGATTGGCCACGTCGTTCATAAAGCTGATACGGGTAGCCAGCATCGCATTGGCCGCATATTTGGTCATCTCCGCCGAAGCCACATCCATGAACAGGATAGTACGGTTGTTCAGCAGGAACGGCTTGTACAATTTTTCCATCAGATAGCGGGCATTCTCATTTTCCACACCCACCACTACCCGGTCGGGGTTCATGAAGTCCTTGATAGCAGCCCCTTCCTTGAGGAATTCCGGATTGGACGCCACATCGAACGGGATGTCCACCCCGCGGGCGGCCAACTCCTCCCGGATCGCCTGTTTTACTTTTTCGGACGTCCCCACGGGAACCGTGCTTTTTGTCACCAGCAGAACAGGCTTTTTCATGTTACGCCCCACCGTGCGCGCCACTTCCAGCACGTATTTCAGGTCCGCGCTGCCATCCTCGTCCGGAGGAGTTCCCACAGCGCTGAAAATAACGGACACTTTATCCAGCACCGATGTGAGGTCGGTAGTGAAATGGAGGCGTTCCATTTCCATATTCTTACGCACCAGTTCCTCGAGGCCCGGCTCGTAAATGGGCATCACCCCGCTTTTTATTTTCCCTATTTTTTCGCTGTCAATATCTACGCATGTCACGTCGATGCCCAGTTCGGCAAAACAAGCCCCTGTCACCAGCCCGACGTATCCGGTACCCACTATCGCTATGTTCATTTCTCTTGCAAATATTGTTCTTGAATATTTCCTGTAAAAACTGTGGTAAAGATACGACACTATTTCCAGAAAAAAACGACCCGGAAAATCGGCCGTTCGATGTTTATATTTTTTTTAACTTAACAAGCCCCGTCCTTTCCTGAAAAAGCCTTAACTTAGTTGACCTGTAAGGATAACTTAAATAACCCAAAATATTCATCATCATGAAAACAAAAGAAAAAAGCATCGAACTGCTCAACCGCGCCATCGCCGAGGAGCTTTCGGCCGTGCACCAGTACATGTATTTCCACTTCTACTGCGACGACTACGGTTACGACCCGATATCGAATATCTTCCGCCGCATCGCCATCATCGAGATGACCCACGTGGAACGGCTGGCCGAACGCATCCGTTTCCTCAAGGGCGAAGTGGAAATGAAGCTTTCCCATCCGGTAGCCAAAATCCACGAAGTGGAAAAGATGCTTGAAAAAGCCACAGAAATGGAGAACACCAGCGTGAACGAATACAACGAATGGGCCAAAGTCTGCGCGGAGAACGCGGATTCCGTGACCAAGAAAATGTTCGAAGACCTGGCGGCCGAAGAGGAAAAACACGAGGACATCTTCGATACGGAAAAGGACAACCTAAGCAAATTCGGGGCCAACTATCTGGCTCTCCAGTCGCTCGAACGCAGCAAAAGCGAAGCTGCCGGCAGCGAACCGAGCGTTGACTAAGCCTCAAAACTTCCTTACATAAAAAAAGCGCAGACAATTTGTCCGCGCTTTTTTATTTCTATCTGCCAAGCGGTTAAAGATCGTAATGCTTGATATGGTGGTTCGGCTCGTCGGCGCACACCTGCCCGTCGAGCAGTCGGATGATACGGTGCGCATGGTCGGCGATATCTTCTTCGTGGGTTACCACGATGATCGTATTACCCTGTTCGTGTATCTTTTGGAAAAGCTGCATGATCTCGACCGATGTCTTGGAGTCCAGATTACCGGTAGGTTCGTCGGCCAGCATGATGGACGGATGGTTCACCAGCGCCCGGGCAATAGCGACCCTCTGCCGCTGCCCGCCGGAAAGCTGGTTCGGGCGGTGCGTCATCCGGTCGGCCAATCCGACGGATACCAACGCCTCTTCGGCCAGCCGCATTCTCTCGGACTGTCCGATCCCGGCGTATATCATCGGGAGCGCGACGTTCTGCAATGCCGTGATACGGGGCAGCAGGTTGAAAGTCTGGAACACGAATCCGATTTCCTTGTTCCGGATCTCGGCCAGTTCGTTGTCTTCCAAGGAACTCACATCGTGTCCATTGAGCGTATACGTGCCGGAGGTAGGCGTATCGAGACAACCCAAAAGGTTCATCAGCGTCGATTTACCGCTGCCCGAAGGGCCCATCAGAGCCACGTATTCGCCCCGTTTTATATTGAGGCTTATACCTTTGAGCACTTTTACCGTTTCTGTCCCGAGGGCAAAATCGCGCGTGATATCGCGCAGAGTGATTACGTCTTCCATCTATAAGGCTAAAGTTCCGTTGCTTTTTATGCTGTAAAGCACAAATTTAGAATAAAAACTCAATAACAAACCCGATTTTACGAATTAATTTGCCCTTCTCCGGGTTATTTCCATAAAAAAACCGCAGGAGGCGGCGTGGCTTCCTGCGGCACTGTTTTTAGGATCGCTCCCGAAAACGGATGGGATTAAACCCCTGCTACGCGGCGTTTGTACTCTGCCAGGCAAGCTGCCAGACGCTCCGGAGCGGTCGTATCGCCAGGTACGTTGTGGGACGGGTGGATGAACAGTTTCACACCGCGCTTGTCCAGGATCTCGGCTACCGTGCAGACGGTCATCCATACGCAAGTGATGAATGCGATCGTCGATACAGGGCCCACAGGGTCGGAGTTGTTCTTCAGTTTCACCGTGGCATCTCCGGCAGGAGCGCAGGAATCCACTACCATATCGGCAATCTCGAAAATGGTCTTGCCCGAAGAGTGGCGGGTTTTCTTGCCTTTAGCCTGAGCTACGGCACCGTAAGCGATCACCGTCATGCCGCGCTTTTTAGCTTCCAGGGCGATGTCGATGTTCACGTTGTTGATACCCGTGTGGGAGAAGATCCACATTACGTCGTTCTTGTCGAAGTTGTAACCCTTCATGATCTCCACACCGTAGCCTTCTACGCGTTCGAGGAATACGAACTGGTGTACGCCCAAGTCACCTACGATCTGGGTGAAGAACGTCAGCGGGAGTTCGCAGATAGGGTGGAACCCTACGAAACCGCCGATACGGGGATACATTTCCTGAATAGGAATAGTGGCGTGTCCGCAGCCGAACGTATGAACCCAATGGCCTTTCTCAATGCAATCGGCCATGACCGTAGCGGCCTTGGTGATGCTTTCCTGCTGGGTGTTCTCGATCTCGGACATAATGCCCCGGGCATTTTTCAGCCACTGTAATGCTACTTCCATGATTTTAAAATGTTTTTTTATTGGTTAATGTATTCTGATTTTTTATTTCTTGCTTTTTCTCACCATACTGGCTGCCACCGGCAGCAACACCATCATCATCACTACGGCCAGGGCCAGTACCAGCGGGAAATACGCATGGCCGCCGTCATCGAACATCACGCCCACCACTTTGTTGAACGCGAACTGACCGCACAGCGCGATGAATATCGCGATGGAGAATGCCGTACCGGACATTTCCCGGAAAGCCCCGCCCAGATAGGCCAACACCACCGGATAGGTCGCGCCTACGCCGAACCCTATCAGGGCCATTGCCAGGTGCGCCATCGTCACGTCGCTGCTCAGGTATAGTATAACCACACCCACTAACGCCACGGACAGGTAAAGGTATAAAGTGCCGTTATCCTTGAGCTTTTTCATGATCAGCCCCAGCGGCAAACGCCCGCAGAGCATGCCGACCGTAAACCAGGTGAGGGAAAGCGTAGCCGCCGTAGTCTCCATCATCGCGGAATCCTCGAGGAATTTCGGGGTGAAACTTCCGCTGGCCCCTTCGAAACCGCTCTGGAAGAACAGGATCAGGGCGAACAGGATCAGGGCCGGGTATTTGAGCAGACCTATCGATTTGGAAAAAGACACGCTGCCCTGAGGCTTGGCCTTGGGGAACTGTATCAGGCAGAAATAGACGATAAACACCGCCATGATCCCTGAAATGCAGTGCAACGGTACAATATAGTTGTCCGGCATGTAATAATTGAGCAGCGTCCATAAAAGGGCCCCTACGCAATAGAACGCCCCGAGTATGCTCAGCCGTCCTCCCCGTTTGTCGTCCCCGTAAATATCGGAGACTAACGCATTGGTCAGTCCGTTGAGGATACCGCCGCCGAAGCCTATCATGAACATGGATCCGTGCAGCAGTTCAATCTCCGTCGCATTGGCCAACCCTTCCAGCCCTATCAAGGCCAGCAGGGAACCTATGATCAACAGGTATTTGTATCCGAACCGGTCTACGACCGGACCGAACAGGATGGTACCCAATATGATACCGATGGACATCGTGGCCGGCAGGGCGTTTGCCCCGTCCACCTGCGCGTTGAGCTGCCCCAGAATAGGGCCGAGCGAGAGCATGGCCACCCCGAAAAAGGCGAGGCCGGCACAGGCCGCTACGAATACCTGATTTGTTTTGTACGTCATGAGTGTATGTTTTTCAGAAGGTTATTCATTCATACTGCGCAGGGCCAGATAGCCTGCTCCCATCAGCACCGCATCGCCTCCGAGCATCGAAGGCACGATCTCCACTTTCTGTATCGCAATGGGTTGGGCGTGCCGCACGGCAGCCTGTTTGATCCGGTCGAGGAACTGGAGCGCCGGGCCGAACACCCCGCCGCCGAATATGATCTTGGAAGGATCGAAAAGGCTCACCAGGTTGGCCACAGCCATTCCCCACATCTCGATCGCGATATCGAAAGTCTTGGTCGCGATCTCATCGCCCTGAGGATATACCTCGAAAAGATCGTAGGACGTCACCTGGTCGATCGGCTTGTTGCGCAGCGGCCCGTTGTAATCCTTGTTTTCCTCCAGCAGTTCCCGCGCCACCCGCGCCAGGCCTTCCCCGGAACAGTGGTATTCGAAACAGCCACATGTCTTGTATTTGTCCTTGTATTCTTTGTCCAGCGCCCACCAGCCGATAGCGCCCGAAATATCGTGCGCCCCGCGAAGCACGCGGCCATTGGCCAGGATACCGGCAGCTATACCGGTACCTACCGCCAGGAATATGGCGTTGTTCACATTTTCGGCAGCCCCTGACCAGGCTTCGCCCAGGATGCAGCACACCCGGTCGGAATCCACGGTGACCACCGTATTTTTATCGCATACCTGTTGTATTTTGGCTTTCAGGGGATACTCGTCCCATCCCGGAATATTGGGACACCAAACGGTGCCTTTGTCCTGATAGGCAATCCCCGGGACACAAATCCCGACTGCATCTATCACTTGTCCGAGACCTTTGGCCTGGCGCAGCATATCCGATACGAAATCCTGGATAAGCCGCCCTACTTCCTCGCCTTCGCGGTGTTCAAGCTTGCGCTCGTCCTTGAAAACGATCTCCGCATGTTCTGTGAAAATACCTCCTTTGAGTTTCGTTCCGCCGAGGTCCAAGCCTATTACAGCCATAATTGTATTCTTTTAAAAGATAAGGTTAATGTTTTTATGAAAGCGTGGTAAATTTACGATTTTTCCGCCGACATGAAAGCAAAAACAGATAATCTTTAACGTATGGGTTACAAAAAAAATAATAGCGCAACACTCCCAGCTATTTAGTAATTTTGCTGAATATAATTCTATCTATTATTATGGAAGTAATGTTCGATAGCAATGTCTTTGATAAAATATTATCCGGAGAAATTCCTCTGGAAAAAATCAAGAAGCCTACTATCATCGTATATGTTACCCACATACAGTTAGATGAAATAAATCAGATCCCCGACAATAAACTTACTCCCGACGGGCATTCTAAAAAAACAGAACTGTTTAAAATTATTCGAAACGCAGATGCACATAAAATTCCTACAGAAGGTTTTTGCGTCGGAACTTCCAGAATTGGGTATGCAAAAATTATAGACAAAAAAGATATCCCGACAATTGAGGAGATTCAAAAAAAGACCGGGAACAACAGCAAGGATGCCCTTATCGGACTGACATCTCTAAAAAACAACCTCATATTGGTTACTGCCGATCTAAAATTACATAAATGTATTTCTAACTTAAATGGCAAAGCTATATTAGCCGACAAATTCATTGAAATGTTATGATCAGATTATAAGAATATGCATAATATTACAAACTCTTTAGAAATAACCCGCGGAAAGAACGACTGCTTCCTGATATGCGATTTTAGCGGCACCGATCCGGACTCCTATGAACGGTCGCTGGAGTTCCTCAAATCTCAGACATGGAACGCGGACATCTCCGTCATTCTGGGCTTCGAGATACCGGAAGGATACGAACCGGGCGATTATTTCCGCCAGGTGGGCCTGATGCTGCGCCGCATCGAGTTCAAGCATGTGATATGCTTTGGGGCGGAAGTCACGTCCTACCGCTACGCATTTCCCAAATTGGCCCTGCTCTACAACCGGATGGAAGACGCGCTGGCCGATATTCCGAAATTCGATTTTCATAGCGAATCCGTCCTGATCAAAGCACCCGCCGGGTTTTCCCCCCACCGCATCGAAGCCATCATGCAGCGCCGAGTGCACGATACGGTGCTGGAGGTCAACCTCAACGCCATCGAACACAATCTGGCCTACCTCCGCTCGAAAATGACCGAAGGGGTGCGCACCATGTGCATGGTAAAGGCCAAATCCTACGGGCTGGGCGACATCGAAATAGCCTCGGTACTCGAACAGAAGGGAGTGGATTACATGGGTGTGGCCTATGTGGACGAAGGGGTCAACCTGCGCCTGCGGGGCATAAAGACGCCCATCATCGTAATGAATCCCGAACGCAGCAGCATCACCACTTTGATAAAAAACCGGTTGGAACCCGAGATATACTCCCTGCGGGTACTGGAGCAGTTTGCGGCCGAACTCGACAACTATTCTTTTGCCGAACCCTATCCCATCCATATAAAGCTGGACACCGGCATGCACCGCCTGGGCTTTTCATCCAGCCAGATAAGCGGCCTGGCCGACACGCTGGCACAAATACCCACGGTACGGGTAGCTTCCGTCTTTTCTCACCTGGTGGCTGCCGAAGATCCCCGGGAGGAACAATTCACTCTGGGACAGATCAATCTTTTCGAAAAGATGTCCACAGAGCTAATAAAACGTATTGGCTACCACCCGCTCCGCCACATCCTCAATACGGCCGGGCTGACCGCCTACGGACAGTACCAATACGATATGGTACGCTTAGGACTGGGCCTGTACGGCTATTCCCCATTTTATAACGAACAAAAACAATTGGCCGGATGCGCCCGCCTGCGCACGGTGATCTCCCAGATCCGGGAACTCGAACCCGGTGAAACGGTAAGCTACAACCGCCGCTACCGGGTAAAGAACGTCTCGCACATTGCCACCCTGCCCATCGGGTATGCCGACGGGATCAGCCGCCTGTGGGGTAACGGCAACGGTTACGTGCAGATCGCCGGGATGAAAGCCCCCATCGTAGGTTCCATTTGCATGGACATGATGATGGTGGACGTCACGGGCATCCCTTGCCGGGAAGGCGACGACGTGGTACTGATCGGGGACGATTTTCCCACGGCCGGCGAGATCGCCGAAGCGACGGGCACGATCCCTTACGAAGTGCTGACCAACATCTCCGACCGGGTAAAACGCCTCTACAAACTGGATATCTGAGCCCATGCCCATCGGTAAACGGACAATAGAACTCCTTTCCCCCGCCAAAGACCTGGATACCGCCCGGGCGGCCATCGACCACGGGGCGGATGCCGTTTACATCGGCGGCCCGGACTTTTCGGCCCGTAAGGCTGCGGGAAACTCCGTGGAAGACATCGCCGTCCTATGCCAATATGCGCACCGATACCGGGCCCGCGTCTATATTACGCTCAACACCATCCTGGGCGACTCCGAACTTCCGGCCGCCCAGAAACTCATCCGAGACCTTCACACGGCCGGGGCCGATGCCCTGATCGTACAGGATATGGGCATCCTCGAAATGGATCTGCCGCCCATCGAACTCCATGCCAGCACCCAGGCCCATATCGATTCTCCCGAAAAAGCGGATTTCCTGTACCGGGCGGGATTTTCCCGGGTGGTGGTGGCCCGCGAATTACCTCTGGACGGGATCGCGGACATCGCGCAAAATACGGACGCCGAAATCGAAGCCTTCATCCACGGAGCCCTCTGCGTGAGCTACAGCGGACAATGTTACCTCAGCCAGGCCTTCACCGGCCGCAGTGCCAACCGGGGTAACTGCGCCCAGATATGCCGCCTGCCGTTCGACGTCTTCGACCCGGCCGGAAACCTGCTCCGAAAGGGCGCCCATATGCTTTCCCTGAAAGACATGAACCGGACGGATTCCCTGGAGGGCCTTATCGATGCCGGGGTAACCTCTTTCAAGATTGAAGGACGGCTGAAGGACACCGCCTATGTAAAGAACGTCACCGCTTGGTACCGCCAGGCATTGGACGGAATCATCGCCCGACGGGACGACCTCATGCGCCTTTCCGACGGGATTACCCGGACGACTTTCCGGCCCGACCCATCCCGGAGTTTCAACCGGGGCTTTACCGACTATTTGCCTTCCGCCCGGCGGACGGAAGACCCCTCCAATCCTGCCACTCCGAAATCCCTCGGGCAGCCCATCGGAAAAATAAAGTCCGTTTCCCGCGACAGCCTGACGGCCGACAGCCCGGAGGAATTCTCCGCCGGAGACGGTTTTGTCTTCCTGCGCCCCGACGGCACTTCCGGCGGATTCAATATCAACCGGGCCGAGGGCAGCTGGTTATTCCCGTTCAAAATGCCGGATGTTAGACCCGGCGACCTGCTTTTTCGCAATTCGGACGCGGCCTTGTCCCGGGTGCTCTCCGCCAAAAGCGCCGAACGGAAAGTGACCGTGGATTTCCATCTTTCCGAAACGCCGGAGGGCTACCGGCTTTCCGTTTCGGACAAAAATGGATTCCTGGCTTCGGTCGATATACCTGCCGAACACACCCCGGCAAAAACACCCCAACGGGAGCGCATTACCGCGGCTCTTTCCAAGCTGGGCGACACGGAATTCGAGGCCGGAACGATCACGATAGACCTGCCCGGCGAACATTTCATTCCCTTGTCCGCCGTGGCAGACCTTCGCCGCAGCGCCATCGACAGTTTGCGCATCACCCGCACCGAAGATGTCCTTTCCCGCCGGAATATCCGGCCCATCGGCCATCCACCCGTACCCGCAAGCCTCGATACGGATTACCGGCTGAATGTATCCAACCACCTGGCACGTCGTTTCTACGAGGGGTGCGGTGTCAAATCCCCGGCCCCGGCTTTCGAGCTGGCACAGACTCCGAATGCCCGACTGGCCGTATGCCGGCATTGCCTGAAATACAGTCTGGGGCGATGTCTCCGCTACGGCGGAAAAAATGGGAAAGACCTCCCGTACCTCGTACTGAAGAGCGGGAACATCTCCCTGCGGGCCGAATTCGACTGCCACCACTGCCGGATGGAGCTTTTTAAAATCCTTTAACGTTCGGTTTTGCCGAAATGCCGTAAATTGGCCTGTCGAAACCATACAAATCCAAAAACACCGTCCATGAAGACCCGGATCCTCGTTCTTTTGACAGCCGCTGTCGTTTTCAGCAGCTGCGTATCCAAAAAACTGTACAACGAACTGGCCTCCCGCCATGCGGATGCCGTGGCCGAAAACGAAGCATTGGCCAGCGAGAACCAGAAAAACCTCTCCGAGGCCAATAAATACCGCTCCCTGTACGAGGAGCTCGCCGCACAGATGGAATCGGTCAAAAAACAGGCCGCCGCGGACAAAGCGGCACTCGACGAACTGAAACGGCAGCATGCCGAGGCGCAGGAGGCCTATCAAAAGATGCTCCGGGGCAAAGAGGACTTGCTGGATGCCTCTTCCAAACAGTCCCGGGAGTTTCTGGCCGAACTCAAGGCCAAACAGGACAGTATCGCCGCTCTCGAAGCGGAACTGGCCAAAAAACAAGCCGACCTTCGCGCCCGCGAAACCCGCGTAGCCCAGTTGGAAGGCATGATCGCCCAAATACAGGACAAACTATCCTCCATCAAGAACGACCTGATGAAAGCCCTGGTGGGCTACGAAGGAAAGGGGCTGACCATTTCCCAGCGCGACGGCAAAATATACGTTTCGCTCGAAAACCGCCTTCTTTTCCCTTCGGGCAGTTGGCAGGTGAACAGCGAAGGCCGCCGGGCTATCGAGGAGATCACCAAAGTGCTCGTTTCCCAACCCGATATCCGCATTATGATCGAGGGCCATACGGATAATGTACCGTACCGGGGTTCGGGCGCCCTGAAAGACAACTGGGACCTGAGCGTGATGCGCGCCACGTCCATCGTGAAACTCATCACCGACAACAAAGCCATCAATCCCCGCAACATCACCGCGGCCGGGCGCAGCGAATACGAACCGGTGCTGCCCAATACCAATGCGGACAACCGGGCCCGCAACCGCCGTACGGAGGTGATCATCACCCCGGACCTGTCCGTGATCGAGAAAATGCTCGACGAACTCCAGATCGACTGATCCGTTTTCTCTTCTAAAAAAGTGCCGGAACAAAACTCCGGCGCTTTTTTATTCTCACCCCTACAGGAATTTTCCAATATTTTAACAGAGTAAAACCTTGCTTTTTAGGGGTGAAGTACCTACCTTGTTCTCGTTAAAAAACTACTGCTACCCTCACATGTGTGTACTTGAAGACCTTTACCGCCGTTATGGCGGAGAATCTCCCGAAGCGGAATTCCTGCGCCGGGGGAACGAAATGCTGGAGAAAGAAGACTACCACAAAGCCCTCGGGTATTTCGATGCCGCCGGGAACCATCCCCAAACATCGGCCGAAGCCCTTGAAGGAAAACTCAAAGCCCTTTTCGCACTCGAATCCTACGAGGATGCCGGCAAATGCATAGACCGGGCGCTACTCGATTTTCCGGAAAATACCGTCGCCTACAACTATAAGGCCTTGCTCCTGGCCCGCGAAGACCGGCTGGACGAAGCCATCGAATGTTTCGACCGCATCATCTCCATCACTCCTTCCGACGAGAATGCCTATCTGGCCAAAAGCGAACTTTTAGTAAAAAAAGGCGATTTCAAGAACGCCAGCCGGGTCGCGGAAGACCTTTTGTCCCGGCACCCGGAGTCCGAAGCGGCCAATTTCCAGGCAGCCAAAGCCTTTTTCGGACTTAAAGAATACGACAAGGCGATCAATCTGTTCGGGAAAGTTGTCCGCATGAACCCAGACAACGACAAAGCCGCCCTGGCACAGGACCGGTCGATCGAAAAATACCGCCGGTCGGAAAAGAACGAACTGCGGCTGGCCCTCACCCTGTTGGACAACAAGATGTACGCCGATTCCCTGCGGCATTTCGCCAATATGCTCTCCCGGGGGGAAAATACCGCCGAAGTCCATTATTTCCTCGGAAAAGCCTATAAAGGAGTGGGAGACACCGACCGTATGATAGAATCGATGGAGCAGGCTTTCCGCCTGGCCCCCCATTCCACGGCTCCTTATCTGGAGATCGGGGAGGAACTGATCGCCCAAGGGCGCTGGAAAGAGGCAGCCGTCTATTTCGATAAAGTATTGGAAACGGACCCTGAAAACCGGCTGGCCAATATCCGCAAGGGCGAATACCTTCAGGATTCCGGACAGAGCGCCGAGGCCGACCGGTATTTCGACCGTATCCTCGACAAAGACAGCAAGGACGCCGAAGCCTACCTGCGCAAAGGTATCTCGGCGATGGACCGCTATCCGGCCGCTGGCAATCCGATGCTCTACTTCGACAAAGCGATGGAGGCCAATCCGTCCTATGCCTTGCCGATGTATTACCGCGGGCAGTTCCAGATCCTTTCCGGGCAGAAAAAACGCTACGCCCTCGAATCGTTCAACAAAGCGGCTTTCCTGGCGGCCATGTCTTCGGACAACGCCCTGCTCGAAAAATGCCGCCACGCTATCAGCGAACTGGCCGCTAAATGCGACTGAACCGCTAAACGATCATTCCAATAAATCCTTAGGGAGTTCACACACGGGAATAGGGTTCATCTTATGGGCGTTGGCCGCATGGCGTGTCCGGTAAATCCGTATCACTTCCGCCTGGCGGCCGGTAAAGTCCTTTTCCGAAAATCCTTCCCGCACCCTATCCATCGCCCATTCGAGTTCGGGATAGGAGGCACCGATCTGCATACTGTCGGTTTGGTCGTCATCGAACAGCCCGTCGGAGGGTTCTGCATCCAAGATGCTCTGCGGTACGCCCAGATATCCGGCCAGTTCGTAGACCTGTGTTTTGGTCAGATCGCCGATAGGGCTCAGATCCACACCGCCGTCTCCCCATTTGGTAAAAAAACCGACCCCGAAATCTTCGATCTTATTACCGGTACCTGCCACCAAATATCCGTGAACCGCTGCCGCCTGGTAAAGGGCTGTCATCCTCAGTCGGGAACGGGTATTGGCCAGTGCCAGATCGTACGTTTTGCGGTCGTCACTGCGGGATAATACTTGGGCCAACGCATCGAAAGGCGCCGTCAGGTCGATATTTTCTACCCGTACGTTCGGGTATTCTTTCACCAAAAACGCGCATTGCTCTTCGGCACGCCCCACATGGCTGGCCGCCTGATGGATCGGCATCGTCAAACAGAGCACCGGCACTCCCGTACGGGCACACAGGGTCGATACCAGCGCCGAATCCACACCGCCCGACACCCCTACCACATATCCTTTCGTCCGGCTGTTTTGCAGGTAATCTTTCAGCCAGCCTGTAATAAATTCGGCCGTTTCCTTCTTTTTCATGGGCTATTCCGAGTATTTAACTCCGTAAAGTTACGCAAGGACGCGGGATTTTCCGCTTTGCGGAAAAAATAAAATGCCCTATATTGCCGTTTCAAAAGAAAACTTCCATGGAAAAGAACAAAGAGAACACCTTTACCTATACTTACTACGCCCGGCCCCAGGATATCCCGGCCGACGAATTGGAACTGATCCGTGCAGCGATGGCTGCCCGGGAAAATGCCTACGCCGCCTATTCCGACTTTCTGGTAGGGGCCGCCGTCCTGTTGGAGGACGGAACGGTAGTCACAGGGAACAACCAGGAAAACGCCGCTTTCCCATCGAGCCTCTGCGCCGAACGGGTAGCCGTTTACTATGCTTCCGCCGCGCATCCGGGAAAAAATATCCGCCGCATCGCCATCTCCGGCGGCCGCCGCGGGCAGGAGAACGGCGAACCGGTGGCCCCTTGCGGAGCCTGCCGGCAGGCGATCCTCGAATACGCCCAAAAACAGGAAAGCCCTATCGAGATCATTTTTACGGGCACTTCACCCGCCCCGGCTGTCAAAACGGCCGACATATCCGACCTCCTGCCGTTCAGTTTCGGCAAAGAAGACCTGAAACGATAATGCCAAACAAAAGCAGCCTTCTAAATAGAAGGCTGTTTTTTTATTTGGGATACGGCTATTTTTCGCCGGACTGCCGGTTTGGGAGAAATCCCGTCATGGGTTGTTTAGCGGGAGTGATTTTTTCCCCTCTGAGGCAAAGATACGCTCTTTCTTCTTTTACGGAAAAGGTACGCCACCGCATCCCAGGGATAATGGAACAACATCCGGGGGCCCGCATACCGCATCACTTCTTTTATGCGCTCCCGCATTTCGGGGAGGTAACAATGTACGATACAGGAGGAACAGTTCGGCTTTTCTTTCCCAAAAGGGCATTTTTCGAGCCGCTGCCAGGCATATTCCCTGAGTTCCCTGCACGAAGGGCAAAGTCCCTCCCGGTGCCTATGCTGCGCCCGGCAGTATACGGAGATCATTCGGGCCACTACCCGCGCCTGGTATCCGACTTGTGTTTCCTCGTCCGTTTTCATTGTTTCCCTTTTCCAAATATAAACATTTACAAAAAATGCCGGGTTTTACGCCGGCATTTGTCCTATTCTTTACGGCTCCCGGCCGTGAAATTACAATTTTTCAACCAATACCCACTGGCCGCTCTCTATCATCGCTTCGGCCTGTTTGTATTTCAGCTCCTGTGTTTCCCCATTGGAAATATTCTGGATCTTCACCCGGTCGTTCCGACCGATCTTGGGCTGTTCGCGCACGAAAGTGCGGGGCCTTTCCGGCTCTTCGGTCCGGTTGGCTACGCCCCGGCTCATATCGGGATCGCCTGTGCCTTCTCCTCCGCGGCCTTCCTTACCAACCACACGTTTCTGACGTTGGGCCGCTTCCACCCGGTCCGGGTCGGGCGCGGGCAGGTCAGCCTTGAACAGGAAGCCAACTACCTGCTCGTTCACGCGCTTTATCATCGCCTGGAACAGGTCGTAAGCTTCAAACTTATAGATGAGCACCGGGTCTTTCTGCTCGTACACGGCGGCGCGAACGCTTTCCCGAAGGTCGTCCATATCGCGTAGGTGCTGTTTCCACGCATCGTCCGTGATGGACAATACGAGATTTTTCTCGAAATCGAGGGCTACCTGGCGGCCCTGCGTATTGTAGGCCTTTTCCAGGTCGACCCCGATATGCATGGTCTTCACCCCGTCCGTAAACGGAACGCCGATCATCTTGTAGCGGTTGCCCTGGGTCTCGTATACGTTCTTGACGAACGGATAGATGGCCGCCGATATCTTTTCGATCTTCTGCTGGAATGCCTTGTAGATCACGTCGAACAACGCCTCTGTGAGCTGGTCCGCGTTCATGGCGGTAAACTGCTCTTCCGATACCGGATTGGGGACGGCAAACGTGTTCATCACGTTGTAATCAAATGCCTCGTACGTCCCGCCGTTCTTCTGCTCTTCAGCGATCACATAGCAAGTATCGTGGATCATATTGGCGATGTCCACCGAAAGGCGCTCCCCAAAAAGGGCATGGCGGCGGCGGCGGTAGATCACCTCGCGCTGGGAGTTCATCACGTTGTCGTATTCCAACGTATTCTTACGCGAACCGAAGTGGTTTTCCTCCACGCGTTTCTGCGCTTTCTCGACCATCTTGGTAATACGTTTGTCCTGTATCACGTCGCCCTCCTTGATGCCGAGGAACGCCATGATTTTGGCCAGTTTTTCCGAAGCAAAAAGACGCATCAGGTTGTCTTCAAGTGAAATGTAGAACTGGGAAGTTCCCGGGTCGCCCTGACGTCCCGAACGCCCGCGCAGCTGCCGGTCCACCCGGCGGGAATCATGCCGCTCGGTTCCGATAATAGCCAGACCTCCGGCCTGTTTTACTTCCGCCGGCAGTTTGATGTCGGTACCACGGCCCGCCATATTAGTGGCAATGGTCACTACGCCCGAACGCCCGGCTTCGGCCACAATCTCGGCCTCCTTCAGGTGCATCTTGGCATTAAGCACATTGTGGGGTATCTTCCGCAGGTTGAGCTGGCGGCTGAGCAGTTCGGACACCTCCACCGAAGTCGTACCTACCAGCACCGGGCGGCCGGCCTTGGACAGGCGTTCGATCTCGTCGATGATAGCGTTGTATTTTTCGCGCTTGGTACGGTACAGCAGATCTTCGCAGTCGTCGCGCAGGATAGGGCGGTTGGTCGGTATCTCCACCACGTCGAGTTTGTATATTTCCCAGAACTCGTTGGCCTCTGTCATCGCCGTACCGGTCATACCGGCCAGCTTGTGGTACATGCGGAAATAGTTCTGCAGGGTAACGGTCGCATAAGTCTGCGTCGAATCCTCGATCTTCACGTTCTCCTTGGCCTCGAGCGCCTGATGGAGTCCGTCCGAATAACGACGCCCATCCATGATACGGCCCGTCTGCTCGTCCACAATTTTGATCGCCCCGTCCATCACCACATATTCCACGTCTTTCTCAAACAGGGTATAGGCTTTCAGGAGCTGATTGATGCTGTGGATACGGCGGCTCTTGACACTGAAATCGCGGTAAAGGTCTTCCTTGGCTTTGGCTTTTTCAGCCTCCGGTTTTCCGGAAGATTCTATCTCGGCGGTCGCAATGCCGATATCCGGCATGATGAAGTAATTTTCGTCTTCATTGTAGCGGGAAAGGAACGCGATACCCTTGTCGGTAAGCTGGATGCTGTTGTGCCGCTCGTCGATAGTGTAATAAAGTTCTTCGTCCACCACCGGCATCAGGCGGTTGTTATCGCGCATATAGTAGTTCTCGGCTTCCTGCAAAAGACGCTTGTTATCCTCTTCGCTCAGGAATTTGATCAGGGCCCCGTTCTTCGGTGCGCCCCGGTACACCCGCAGCAGGAGTTTCGCTCCGCCTTCCTGGCGGTCGTCATAGTCGCGGTTGCCTTCGCCCAAAAGCTTTTTAGCTTCGACGAACATCTTGTTGGTCAGGCTTCTCTGTTCAGCTACGATACGTTCCACCTGGGGTTTCAGGTCGACATATTCCTGGCGGTCGTCACCACCTACTACCGGGCCGGAAATAATGAGCGGAGTACGGGCATCGTCGATAAGCACCGAGTCCACCTCGTCCACGATTGCGTAGTTATGCTCCCGTTGTACGAGTTCCTCGGCTTCGCGGGCGCCGTTGTCGCGCAGGTAGTCGAAACCGAATTCACTGTTGGTCCCATAGGTAATATCAGCCAGATAGGCCTTGCGGCGTGCCTGCGAGTTGGGCTCATGGTTGTCGATACAGTCCACGCTCAGTCCGTGGAACTGGAAGATCGGTCCCATCCACGCCGCGTCACGACGGGAGAGGTAGTTGTTCACCGTTACCACATGGACTCCTTTGCCCGGCAGGGCGTTCAGGTAGATAGGCAGGGTAGCCACAAGGGTCTTACCTTCACCGGTAGCCATCTCGGCGATCTTTCCCTGGTGGAGCACCATACCGCCAATCAACTGCACATCGTAATGCACCATATCCCAGGTAACGGGTTTTCCGGCGGCATCCCAGGTATTGCTCCATATGGCTTTCTCCCCGTTTATCGTGATGTTCGGATGGGTGGCGGAAAATTCCCGGTCGTACGGCAGGGCCGTCACTTCCAGCGACGGATTGTTCGCAAATCGGCGGGCGGTTTCCTTCACTACAGCAAAAGCCTCGGGAAGTATCTCGTTCAGAATGCCCTCCGTTATTTTATAAACCTCTTTCTTGAGTTCGTCGGCCTGGTTGAACAGGGCCTCTTTTTTCTCCAGGTTCTCGTTCTCGGCCTCCGCCTGGGCCTCCAGGGAAGCGATTTCGGCTTCTTTATCGGCTACGGCATCGTGTATCTTCTGTTTGAATTCCTGTGTCTTGGCGCGAAGCTCGTCATTCGACAGGACCTCGAGCCCTTCTCCGAAGGCAAGTGTCTTGTCTACCAGCGGCATTATCTGTTTGATATCCTTGGCGGACTTATCGCCGAAGAATAGCTTCATTACGCTTTCTACAATACTCATGAATATGGTTTTTAATATTAAATTTAAATTCCGTTAATCCTAAGGCAAAGATAGAGATAAAAAAAAGCAGATTGGGGACACAACCTGCTTTTTATGGCGAGGAAAGAATTATTTGGCCTTGCCTTTACAATTCCTTAATATTCCTCTTCGTTCCACAGGAAGTCGTCGTCCGTGGGGTAATCGGGCCACAATTCTTCCATCGATTCGTACATCTCTCCTTCGTCTTCCGCCGCCTGGAGGTTTTCCACTACTTCGAGCGGAGCCCCGGTGCGGATCGCGTAGTCAATGAGTTCGTCTTTGGTGGCCGGCCAGGGAGCATCACTGAGATACTGCGCCAATTCAAGTGTCCAGTACATAGTTATTAGTATTTTAGGCGGCCTATTCCGCCGTTAAGAGGTGCAAAAATAATCTTTTTTCCCAGTTTCGCAAGGAAAACGCCCGATTATTTTGCCGCGATACTGTTAAAAGGAAGTATAACCTCAAAACCCTTGTGCCTGAGGTATTCAGGAGCATCTTTCCCCGTAGCCAGGAAAAAGTCGCCGCCCCATGCCCCGAGGCTCTTTACTACCCCGCCCCGGTAATCGGAAAACAGCCTTTCCCTCACCGGTTGTATATCCAGCAAATCTCCGACCAACGTCTCATGGCGGACAATCAATTCTTCAAATTTTTCCAACCCCGTACAGGCCCGCATTTCCCGGGTCATCTGTGTCGCTTGCTCCGCCGTTTTCCGCCGAACGTCTGCCGGAATAGCCCGGTAACGTTCTACGGCCTTGCGGGTATCCTGTTTTACCCCACTGTACACGAAAAAAAGGGCATCCGCGAACGGCGGCCGGTACTCGATCTCTTCCCACGAAGGGACCCCGTCTTTCAAAGCGTAAACGATCGCATTGCCGCGCCCGATCCCGGCACAGGCCACGTCGTACCCGCTTCCGGGCAGCACTTCCCGCACCAGGACAAAAGGATCGACCCCTGCCCAGCGGCCCAAAATATAAATAAGCGTGGAAGAACTTCCCACGCCCCACGAACGGTCAAATCCGGCCCGTATGACAACCTTTTTTCCCGCCGGGGAGAAACCGGAATTATGCCTGATACAAACTTTCAGAATAGAAGATAACAGCCCGGCGACTTTTGCATCGGAGGATTCAAGAATACCCCCTGCAGCATCGAACCGGCCCGAAAACCAGAGACTCCCGTCCTTTTCCAGGCTTTCCCACTGTAAAAAATCCCCGGAAATATTTTCCACCGACAGCCTTTGCCCGACGTTCAGCCCCAAAGCAAGCGCCTGGGCCCCGTCCAGCACGAGGTATTCCCCGGACAGCAGCAGCTTCCCCCGTCCGAAGAACTCATTGGCCATCGTTCGGATATGTTTTCAGATAGAATTCCCGGCCGTCCCATTGGCCGTAAGTGTAGAAAGTGAGCCAGTCGCCCAGGTTGATGTACCGCGCTCCTCCTTCCAACTGCTTGTCGATAGCCAGGTGGCGGTGTCCGAATATGAAGTAATCGAAGTGTTCTTTTTTCAGCGTATCCGTACAGAACATGTACAGCCACTCGCGGTCGTCGCCCAGATATGTATTTTCCGAACGGCCTGTCGCCGTGCGGGAGCGCCGGGAAAAATAATCGGCCAGGCGGATGGCGAAATCCGGATGCAGCAAATGCGAGAACAGCCAGCGGGCGAAACCATTTTTGAACAGGGCTTTCATCATTTTGAATTTCCGGTCTTTCGGCCCCAATCCGTCGCCGTGCCCTACGAAAAAGCGTTTGCCTGAAATATCGAATTCGCGGGGTTCGTGGAACAGGACAACACCTGTTTCCTCGACGAAATAATCCTTGGCCCACATATCGTGGTTGCCGGAGAAATAGTACACCGGGATACCCGCATCGACGAATTCCGCGATCTTGGCCAAGATGCGCACATACCCTTTAGGCACTACTTTCTTCCACTCGTACCAGAAATCGAACACGTCCCCGCACAACACCAATACATGGCAGTCGGGACGTATCTCGTTCATCCAACGGACGATGAGCTTTTCCTTTTCCCTCGTATTGAGAAATCCCCGCACGCCCAAATGCATATCGGAAGCGAAATAGACGCTTTTACCTTCGGGCAGGGATATCTTTATTTTTTCCATCCTTTACTTTCCGTTATCGCAGGCATGCCACTCCGCATACGAGGTCGCCGTTTCATACAGCCGAAGGCTGTCCAACGAAATACCCGCAGGGAGTTCCTCCAGTATCTTTCCGGCAAAATCCGCCAGCAGCATCTCGCATGTGGGCGGGAAATGGCACTCCACGATTTTCATGCCTACGCCTTTCCCGGCCAGCGAGCGGGAAATATCCCCCTGCGGCGATTCGGCATACACCATGAAACTATGGTCCAACGGCTCGACGATGCGGCGGTTCACGATGTCCTTAAGCACCGAAAAGTCCACCACCATCCCGTTCTTCGGATGACCCGGCGTCTCCATCGGAGCCCCTTTGACCGTCACGAACAGGCGGTAGGAATGGCCGTGTATATTGGAACACTCCCCGTCGTAATTGTACAGGGCGTGAGCCGCCTCAAAACCGAATTCTTTTGTTACTCTTATGATCGCCATATAAAAATTCCGGCAGCGCATTTCATACCTCTGCCCGTGCAAATGTAATAAACTGTTTCCATTTAATAAAAGGCCGGAGGCCGGCTGCGGCGCACCTCTCCCGGCACAAAATTCCGGTCAAAAACCCTCCGGGACGTTAACCACGTGCTGCAAATCCGGAAAATAACGCTTCAGACTGTTGCGGACAATCCCTCCGAGAGTGATCTCACTCACCGGACAGGTTTCACACACGCCCGTCAGGGACACCTCTATCTCCCGGCCGTCATCCGAAATACGCCGGAGCGCAATATCGCCTCCGTCGCCGTTCAGGATAGCGCGTACATCGTCCAGCGCCTTTTCGGCCAGTTCATACCGGGGGTCTTTGGACTGTTCCACGGGTCACTGTTGTTCCACCTCGCTCTTTTGGGCGAATTCGGCCACTTCCCCGGCTATCTCCGCAAAAGCCTTGCCTATCGGGGCATTAGCTTCCAAGGCGGCCGGCCGACCGGCGTCGGACGCTTCGCGGATGGATTGCACCAGCGGTATTTCCCCTAAAAACGGTACTTTGTAATCGGCGGCCAACGCTTTGCCTCCTTCCCGGCCGAAGATATAGTATTTATTCTCCGGAAGTTCGGCCGGGGTGAAATAGGCCATATTTTCGATCAGCCCGACAATCGGGACATTGATATTCTTGTTGAGGAACAGTTCGATTCCACGCCGCGCATCGTTCAGCGCCACATTCTGGGGCGTAGTGACGATGATCGCCCCGGTAAGAGGCAGCGAGCCGGTAAGGGTCAGATGTACGTCGCCCGTACCGGGAGGCATATCGATGAGCATGAAGTCCAGCGCGCCCCACTGCGTTTCGAATATCATCTGCTGGAGCGCTTTGGTGGCCATCGCTCCGCGCCAGGCCATAGCCTGGTCGGGCTTGGCGAAGAAACCAATCGACTGCAGTTTGATTCCATAGGCTTCTATGGGGGTCATCATATCTTTTCCGTCGTGCTCTACGGCAGTAGGCATCGCATTTTCCACGTCGAACATAATAGGCATCGAAGGGCCGTATATATCAGCATCGACCAAGCCTACTTTATAGCCGGCCTTGGACAGGGCGATGGCCAGGTTGGCCGACACGGTGGATTTTCCCACGCCCCCTTTGCCCGAAGCGACGGCGATGATGTGCTTTACCTGAGATATGGATGTTTCCACCGGGGCTATCGGGTCATCCTGCGGCTTTTCACTACCCACATTTACCGAGACCTCGGCTTGGGGGTATAATTTTTCTATCAGGTATTTTATCTGATTTTCCACTTTGCGGCGCATATTCAGGGCCGGCGAAAAAATAACGGCTTCCACATGCACTTTACTGCCGTCCACCTTTACCTCGCGTATTCCCCCCATCGAAACGATGTCCTGCGAAGTGCCGGGCATATTTACGGGGCGGAGGGACTCCACGATCTTCTCCTTGTCGAATTCCATGGTATAAAATTAAGTTAGATCACAAATCGAATACGGATTCCCGGCGTTGGAAAACCAGGTCCTTCATTTTCAGTCCAAACGCCATCATCAGGTACAACACATACGAAATCCCGAGGGTAAAAAATGCGCTGTATATCATGAACACCCGCATCGAGTTCGTGCGGATGGCCATGCGCGAAGTGACCCGCTTGCACACCCCAAACCCGTGCCGGGCGAGGTATTTACGTATTTTTTCCGTCATACACTTCCTCCTTCTTTTTTAGGCATGTCAAAAATAATCAATATTTTCCATTAAAAATTTTTCCATAACATAATTAATCGTAATTTTGGCACAGCCTCCGACCGGAACCGGCCGAGGTGTTTTTTATCTATTTATTTATTTCTAAACAGTTTACATTGATGAAAATTTTTGCCGCAAAGCTATCCCCGAACACTACTTCGGAATCTTTGCAAGCTCTTTTCGAGCAGTATGGAGAAGTTTCTTCTTCCAAAGTGATCATGGACCGCGAAACAGGCCGTTCAAAATGTTACGGCTTTGTCGAGATGCCGGATGACGAACAAGCGCGCCAGGCTCTCGAATCACTCAACGGGGTAGAGTACGAAGGCTCTACGATCGCAACTAAAGAAGCTATCCCCCACGACGATTACAAGAAGACCAGCGGTGGTGGCTTCGGCCAGCGTCGCGAAGGAGGATTCCAGCGTCGTGAAGGTGGTTTCCAGCGCCGTGAAGGCGGCTTTGGCCATCGCGACAGCGGAGGATTCCGCCCGCGCCGTGAAGGAGGAAGCAGCTACGGAAGCCGCGATGGCGGATTCCAGCGCCGGGATAATTACTCCGACCGCTCGTCCGGCTACAATCGTGGCGGATACAATTCCCACGACGGTGGCGACCATTCATCCGAGAATAATTTCTAGACTTTCGTATAGAAATTAGCCCAAAACCACAACTGCCCGTAAAACCAAAGTTTTACGGGCAGTTTTTATTGATACAAGAGATTTATAATTTCCGGGCCACCAACGACCGGGCCAGGGACAAATAATGTTCCCTGAACTCCTGGGAAAATGGCAGGCGGGACACACAACCCAGCGCCTTTTTCGTGAAGCCTGCTATCGC
>CALJDR010000059.1 GCA_938023515.1 uncultured Flavobacteriales bacterium | reverse complement strand
TCTACACAAGGAGTATCGTCGGCAGCGTCAGATGTGTATAAGAGACAGGGATATTTCTGTCCCTCGGGGCCCAGCACCAATACGACACGGTTGTCGTCGGTGATCAGGCTCTTGGAAAGGGCGTTCACCTGGTCGATGGTAATGGTCGGCAGAGCCGCCTTCACCAGATTGTATTCCACTTCTACGCCCGGGATAGCTTCGTTCTGCAGGAACGCGCGCTGATATTCTTCCACCAAATCTTTGGAGAGGCGCTTGTCGCGGTTGGCATACATATTTTCATACCGGCTCAGAAGTATGGCTTTCGCCCGGTCCAATTCGCCGGCCGTAAACCCGAAACGCTGGGCGCGTTCGGTTTCTGTAAGCAGGGCCTTGAAAGCGTCCATCGATCCGCCGGGGGCACATACGGCCACTGCCAGGAAAGCATCCACCGGACGCAGCTGGTTGCCATATGCCGACAATGCAAACATGAACGGTGCATTCGGCTTCTGGGCGAGATCGCTCAGACGCTGGGACAGCATCAGGGCATACAGGTTCTTCATGGCGCCATTTACATAGTCGCCCTGTGTTTCATCTATCCGGGCCGGGTGTTTGAACATCACCTGCACCTGTGTGCTGGACATTTCTTTGTCCGTTACCACAACAGCCTTGGAATCCTTGTGGTGGGGGACTTGCATTTCCTCACGCATAGGTGCTTTTTTCGGGTTTTTGGCTTTGCCGAAATGTTCCTGGATGGATTTTTCGACTACGGCCGGGTCTATGTCGCCCACGACGACCAGGGCCATATTGTCCGGACGATACCAGTCGTAGTAGAACTGGCGGATCTCCTTGTAAGGGAAAGTCTTGAGGACATCCTCCTTACCGATCGGAAGACGGTCGGGATATTTCGACCCGTAGAGCATCACCGGGAAGAACTTGTCGCGCATACGTTCCATAGCCCCTTTTCCCAGGCGCATCTCTTCGAGTATCACCCCGCGTTCGGCATCGATCTCCTCTTCTTCGAAAGCCAGATGCTGAGACCAGTTTTCCATGATCTGCATTCCCTTCTCGAACTTGTCGGCCGGGATAGGCAGCATATACACCGTCTCATCGAACGAAGTACCGACGTTCAGGTCGTTTCCGAAGCGGATACCCATCGATTCGATCTCCTTCACCACGGCATTGCCGGGGAAATCCTTGGAGCCGTTGAAGGCCATATGTTCCACAAAGTGGGCAAGTCCCTGCTGGGAATCCTTCTCAAGTACCGAGCCGGCGTTGACCACCAGGCGCAGTTCCACTTTGTTTTCCGGGAGTTTGTTTTCCCGTATGTAATAAGTAAATCCGTTCTTGAGTTTACCTACTTTCACGGCAGGGTCTACCGTCAATTCCGCCTTGGGATCATACTTGAAATCCTGGGCGAAGGCTGCGCTCCCGCACAGCATCAGTGCGGACGAGAGCAGGATTGTCTTCTTCAAAAGATTCATAAACTATTTGTTTTAGTGTGTTATGGACAAATGTACTATTAATTGAGTAATCCTATATCTTGTTAGGAGATATTAACTTATCCTTCAATAACATCCGGGCGCTGTATGCGACCCCGGATATTCACTTTCCCCTTGAAACCATACCAGGCCCTGCATATCAGGATGAATACTACGCCGGCCCCGGCCATGATCAGCGTATCCACCCAGGACACTTCGGGAGAGAGGTCCCGGAAAATGGCCGCCGTATCGAACACCATCCCGTCGCTGGTTACCAGCAAAGAGGATAAAAGGTTATTGGCAAAGTGCATCCCCACCGCCAGTTCTATCCCGTCGTCCTTCAGGGCCACAAATCCCATGATCAGCCCCATGATGACATACTGCGGCATCGCCGTCCAAAAACCGAACGTATCGATCTCCGGATTGGCCGAATGCATCAGACCGAACAGCAGCGAGGTAACCAGTAATGCGGCCCACCGGTAGCGGAAAAGCAACGCCGAACCCTGCATCAGATAACCCCGGAACAGGACCTCTTCAAAGCCGGTCTGGAACGGGAATAAAAGGACGCCCACGATCAGCAGCGGATAAAACTTCTCGGGCTGGAAATTCAGTACCACGTCTGCATCGGAAGCTACCTGCTGCATGGTGATCACCACCGTAAGGACAGCCCATACCAACGCACCAAAACCGACCCGGCGAAAATCCCAGCGGGGACGGCCTGTGGTATAGTCCGAGAATTTTTTCTTCTGGAACAATTTGGCGAACAGCCACAAGGCTCCCAGCGCTACGGCAAAAGCGAGCAGCATCAGCGCCAAACCGATATTGTCCTGCACGGCGGACAAGGCTTCGGTATCATTGGCAGCGAGTGCTTCGGGATTGGCCAGCACGTTGTAGATCACGAATGGGATACTACCCAATTGCGTGACGATGAACACAAGCGCCAGCACAATCAGGTACAGGTACCATTTATTTTTTCCGATAAAAGCTTTTTGAAAGAACATGTCGAAAAGTCGTTTTTGTGTTATTGTTGTTTTGTTTCTTTTTCTATTCTTCTTCGTCCGGGTCGTCTTCCGACGGTACGTATTCCAGAATATCCGACACTTGGCAGTCCAGCGCCCGGCAAATGGCCGACAGGGTCGAAAAACGGATCGCTTTGGCTTTTCCGGTTTTGAGAATGGACAGGTTGGCCGGAGTGATGTTCACCCGCTCCGCCAATTCGTTCAGGGACATTTTCCGGCGGGCCATTACCACATCTATGTTTACTACGATAGCCATGTCGCCTTATATTGTCAATTTTTGTTCTTCCGTCATGTTATAACCGATATTGAATATCTCGGCCAGGAACATGATCACCACCCCGATGAACAACTCCGACACAGAACTTACCGGAACCCCGGCATCCAGTGTCAATCCCGAATCCGGGCAATACTGGGCCAGCAGATCGATAGAATTCAGATGCATCAGGTAAAGGGCCACGTCCGAAGCGATCGTACTGGCGATGACCATGATCGCCAGCAATTTCATATACCGGATGATAGCCCGGGAAAACACAGTGCCGTTCTTCAATCCCCGGCGGATAGCGCCCAGAATCATGAACAGCAGGACGAACACCGCGATCTGACATCCGAACCCACCCAATATCAGCACTTCGGCCCCGATCACTTTCGGAGTGTATATTTCCGACGCTTCTTTGCCGACCATCAACAGATTATAGGAATTCACCCGGGAATAGACTGCCACACCGCCATCGGGCGATGTACCAGTGGGTGTACCGTAATCGGACAGTTCCCGGCCATCCTTCACATCGAAATCGATGGTCGTGAAAACAGGCTGGTTATGCTCTTTGAATGTCTTCACGCTGATATTGGCCCCGGCGACAGCCCCGTGGAAAAATCCGAGGGCGGTCAGGGAGACCATGCACACGACCATGATGAAAAGCCCCCAGTACAATTTGCGTACCCTGTCTCTTATACACATCTGACGCTGCCGACGATACTCCTTGTGTAGAT
>CALJDR010000058.1 GCA_938023515.1 uncultured Flavobacteriales bacterium | reverse complement strand
TGATCGAAAAACTCTTGCTCAACACGAAATCAACTTCCGTATTTTCGATGATATCACCGCTTACCACCAGGATATCATCTTCTTTAATAGGTAATTCGGCGTTGAATTCCGAAACACAGCCATTGGGCAGCAATAGTAGTACGGCGACAGTCAATACTGCCGTTGCGACAATTGTTATTCTTTGTTTCATAGCTGTCAGAATCTTATGTTATACGTTATATAGGGTATCGGTGCGCCGAAAATGGACAGCTGGTACCCTTTTATACTTCCCTTGTCATTTACATAATAAACCGAATATACGTTTTTCCGGCCGGTGAAATTATATACGCCTATGGATATCTTACTATGGATAAGCGCAGTCTGCCTGTGCGTGGGTTCAATATTGAACGCTATATCGCCCCGGAAATAATCGGGGATACGGAAAGTGTTCCTGTCGGTATAATAGACTTGTATCGAATTGGTGACCGGATTAAAATATTTCCCGGCGGGGACGGTCGTCGGACGGCCCGTACTGTAATCCAGGTTCAACGAGACACTGTAACGTTCGGTAAATTTATAATTCCCGACAAACTTGAAATCATGGGGTTTATCGTAGTTCGTAGGATACCAATTCCCATTATTGACCGGATTAAGGATCATCTTGTCGTTTTGGCGCAGGAAAGTCCGGGAATAAGTATAGCTGGCCCACCCGTTCAATTTCCCCGATAATTTCTTTACGGAAAATTCTGCCCCATATGCATACCCCTGGGTACTTACCACATCCGTTTCAATATGGTGGTTCATGATAAGTTTCGCACCCCCGCGGTAATCGAGATAGTCATTCATGCGTTTATAGTACACCTCGACCGAAGTTTCAATATCCTTTTTTGGAATTGTGTAAAAAAGTCCTGTCGCGGCCTGCCAGCCTGTTTGCGGCTTTATATTGGCATCACTGAGCTTCCATGTATCTGTCGGGGACATGATAACCGTATTGGAAAGCTTATGGATGTATTGCCTCATCGTATTGAAGCCTGCTTTCAGAGCCAAATTCTCCTGCAGCATATACCGGGCCGACAAACGGAATTCAGGGCCATGATAGGTTTTAAATATTTTACCTCCGGTCACATCGACCGTTTCGGTGACTGTATCTTCACTCGGCAGCTTGCCGGGGAGATATTTATTATAGGTCCGCGGCCCCATGGCATTGAACATAGAATACCGGATGCCTGCATTCAGGGAAAATTTCGGGGTGATCGACCATTCATCTCCGATATAAAGGGCGGATTCCAGGGCTTTGTCTTCCTGCAGCACATCATATTTGATCAAGGATGCCTCCCCGACAGGCTCCAGGGTTCCTGCATCGATCTTATAGAGGATCGAACTGATCCCGAAGTCTATTTTGTGGTTCTGCAATTCATAAGTAAAATCCGCCTTGGCAAAAAGCTGGTTGATGGCAAAAGAAAGTTTGAAGGCTTCCACCTCATTGCTGGTCTCTTTATTGGCATAATCGTAATGGTCGTACCCTGCCGAAAAATTCAGCATGAACCGGTCGTTGAACACCGTTTGCCATTTCGCGGAAGCATTCAGATTGTCATACCCGTATTTTTCCGTCTTGCTAAACGAGAACTGGTCATGGCTATAATAACCATAGACATTCAGGGTGTTTTTCTTGTTGATATTATGGCTAAAGACCGCTCCCATGTCATAAAAATTAGCTGTGCCGTCATTATATCCACTGTCGTCAGGCAAAGCCTTCAAAATCCAATCCGAATAGGTGGTGCGCCCCGTGAGCAACAACGATGTTTTGTTCTTAACTATAGGTATTTCGAGATTCAGATTGCTCGTTACCAGCCCTATGCCCGCAGACCCGGTAAATTTCTCCTTGCTGGCCTCCTTGCCTGTAATGTTCAGCACCGACGATATGCGGCCGCCATATTTTGCAGGGATACTGCTCTTATACAGTTCTGCATCTTTTATCATTTCCGTACTGAACGCCGTGAAAAATCCAAAAAGATGATTGGGGTTATAAATAGTCCCGTTATTTAAAAGGATCAGGTTCTGGTCCGTAGCACCTCCCCGGACATTGAATCCGGTCGAAGCCTCCCCTACCGTCTTTACGCCCGGCAGCATCTGGAGCGCCCGCAAAAGGTCGAGTTCTCCCAGCGCCATCGGTACGTTTTTTATTTTTGCGATCTGTACTTTCTCGACACCTATTTGCGTGCTTTTTATACTGTTTATCCTTTCCGCATAAACCGTCACTTCCTCTAACATCTGCACGTCCTCCATCATCTGTATATCCAGATTGCCGTCTCCGTAAAGCATTAATTGCCTCACTGAAGGCTTAAAAGTAAATCCGCTTACATCTAATTTTATTCGCCCGGTGGGGAGTTCAATTGCATAATTGCCGTCCACATCCGTCGTTCCGGCCACGAACGGCTCCTTCAACATGATCCTGGCTCCGGGTATAGGTTGGCCCGTTGTAAACGACGTTACTTTTCCTTTCAAAACAACTCTGGCCTTTTTTTCTTTAGAATATCTATTCCCAATTACGTATACCCTATTTTCAGAAGCCGCTTTTTCCGGATAAGAATCCATATTGGAGACGGCCTTCTGTTCAGTCAAAACGACCTGCTGATCCAGCTGCTGGGGTTCCGGTGAAAAAACATAACGGGTATCCAAAAGCTCACCGGCTAAAATGAATATTTTATTCCCATAGACCGACACCATATATTCGGTGCCGGTAAAAGCATCTTTAAGCAGTTGCACCGCAGACTGCTCTTTCCTGTCTGCTTGCACCTTCAATGCCAGCTCCAGATCGGTATAGACCTTGTAATCGCTTCTGGCCTCCACCAAATTCACCAATTCACCTACCGATATACTATCTTTTTCGACAGGCTCGATTTGCTGGGCCGAGAGTTCTTTCTGGGAGAATCCGAGCAACAGGAAGATCCCTAATATTGCTGTAGTCTTTTTCATAGCCGCCAAATCTATTTATAGTTTATCACAAAAAGCAGCCAAAGTGATCATGCTCCGCTCTTTGGCATCGATAAAATCAAGCCTGTTATCCTTGGCATATCGGTTGATTTGCTTTTTATCTTCCGGGAACAGTCGAAGAAAATCGCTTTTATTCTTCACATGATAGTATTTACCATCAACACCCAGATAGTACTTGACACTCCTTTCAAACACAAGCGGGACCGCTTTCTTATCGTGGATAAAGACCCGTTCTTCGCATAGTAAATTTATTTTCTCACCATCCAGATAGGATATATAAAAACCTTCATTTTTCAGCCCGCAATCTTTGTCCGGAACTATCCATATAAAGGTTTTGCCATATATATTTACCTTCTGAACCTTTTTAGAGGGGATAACGACCGCCTGATTGGCCGGGCTAAAGATCACCGGTTGCTGCTTGTACAGGTCCAAGCGTATATCTTGATCGCAATAGAGAGTATTATTGAATAAAATACAACCCTTTACATAATTTTGGCCGCCGTAGTAAGGATATCCCTGATGGATCCGCGGGCTATAGGGGGGCTCTATTTTCCCACTGTATAGCCTGGAAAAAACACCCGTCCTGGCAGTATAATCCCTGGCAATATCCTGCGCCTGTAATTTTCCACAAGCGAAAGATAACACCAGCAATACAAACACGACAGTGCTGATTTTGGATGTACGTTTCATGATATGTAGTAGTTTTAGTATGAACAAATATATACATAAAATTATCAATTACAACTTATCAATAAAAAAATATTTAGATTTTATTGTAAGATGTTCTTTGTTTGTATTATTTATTACGAAACAAACGTACGATTATAACACAATTTATATCTAATCAAAACATTAACAAAATAATACAGTTAAAACACCCTCAGAAGACAGATTAAAAATTTTTGAATAAACATTTGATTGACGGGAAAAAAATCGTACGTTTTTTTCATAAAAATAATTATCAAAATACACACACGATTATCTTATAACATATAATGTCCCGGGATGAATACCCCGGGACATTCAATCGCAGTCCTTACTGTTTTTGCAGCGTTTTACCGATAGAATCAGCCCTTGATCATAGTAAGGAACATTTTAAACCGTCCCCTGCAGGGGATGTTTCACCCCGGCTGGCATGATAAGCAATTGCCTTCTTTCAGGTTGAACGGCGTACCGCCGAGTACGATCTCCGCCTTCTGCTCGTACCAGGCAATATTGAAAACGACCGGGCCGGCTACAATGCCTCCGGCCCATTCGACCCCTAAAATTCGCCTGCTTACAGCGTACTATCCAAATTACTCATTTTTTCCGTCATACGGAAAGGAAAATCGGGATATTCGTACAGACTGAAACGAGGCTCCGTCTCCCCCCGGGTATAATCCCAGATCGTAGCGTAATCCTCCGGGTCTTCGCCCATCTTTCCCAACTGGCGCAGGTAGGCGGCCAGCGATTTATTTTCCACGATATAGATCTGCCCCATCCGGTCAATGATCGGGCTGTGGCGGCGCGTACCGTCGTGGTCGAACTGCAGGATACGCTTTCCCTCGGCGGTAATTCCCACCAGGCAGAACGTCATGCTCTTGCCGATAGCCGGCAGGTTGAGCACGCTGCGGTCGGTGGCCAGGAAAGGCAGATGGTATTTATGGAGAAACTCCCGGATATGCCCGGCCGTATCCCCTCCGGATTCAAGCAGGGCACCCAACTCTTCCGCCTGCAGCGGATCGAGTTGCCCATAAATCTTTTCCTCGTGCTGTTCCTGCAGGGAACGGCTGTTCGGGGTGAAAACGGCATAATTTTCGTCGAAACCCTTCACCGAGAACGTATAGTAGCTGATTACTCCGAGCGTATTGAGCACTTCCCGCAGCCGGGCCGTATGCCCCCGCCGGGAGGCCGCCACGGTAAACACCAACTGATTGGTGATCAGCCAGCCGGCAGAAAGTATCTTCCGGATCGCTTCGCGGGCTTCCGGGGTGACTTCCAGGGGCGTCTGGAAATGGGTCTGCACGATGAACTGCTTTACTCCTACCGCCGAAGCCTTTTCTTTGAACTCCCGCAGGATTTCGACCAATTCGTCGTCGATGCGCATCGGCAAATAGGCCAACAGCCGCGACCCCAGCCGCACGCGCTGCAGTTCCGCGTATTTCTCTCCGTCCGCCCGTTTGAGGTTCGCCCGCCGCTTGCGGGCGGCCATTCGGTAGACCGCATCCAACATATTGCGCAGGGTCTTGTTTTGGCTCATCAGCGCATCTCCTCCGGTGATAAGGATATCGCGCAACTGGGTATCCTCTTCGAAATAGGTCATCAAACGGCGCAGCTTATGGTCCCAACTCTCTTTCGGGCGCAGGGATTCGAATTCGAAATTCAGGCGCTCGCTCTGGAAATCGTACATCCGCTGACAGGAGGCGCAGAGCCCGCCGCAGGCCCGCCCCATCGTATCGGGGATAAGGATGGCCACTTCCGGATAACGTCGGTGAATATTGTGACCGTCCGGCAACAGCCAGCCTGCAGCGTTGGGTTTGCCGGCTTCGACCACGTCCTCCTTTTCCCAGGCGCGGATATGCCCATATGTTTCCACCAGACGGGGCGAATAAAGGATATAGCTGCGGATCGCATCGTCGTTATATCCCTGCCCGCTGACATTGAGCAGCGAAAGATAGTACGGGGTGGCAAAGAACGGCATCCCTTTTTTCCGGGCCCGGAGCAGCATATACATCGTCTCCGGGGAAAGCGTATTGCCCAGAAACCGGTTCAGTTCTGTCGGGCTTTTGATCGCCATCGAAAGGTGGAAACGGAAGTCGCCCCACCATTTTCCGACGAGCCGGTATTTTTCCGCATAATCCATGCCTTCTTCGAAATGAAAACGCGAGGAAGTTTTGGACTTGCGGTTCTCTATCTTCTGTATCAGCAAATGGAGCATCCGCTCTTTATTCTCGGTACGGATATCCTTCACTTCCCGGTCCTGTCCCGAAGGCCAGCGGCGTGTCCGATTCTTCACGAACGACAGGGAAGGCCGGGGAATCGCCGGGTCTTCGAGCCTTATAAAAAGGTGGTACAGGTCGATGAATAGGTCTGTCGGCATTTCGCCGTCCTCCAGGGTGCCGGTAAGGAACTGCCACAACAGCGTCAGGGTTTGTACCGGCATATCCTGCCCGGTAGACAATTCATGGATATCCTGTCCGTCGTATTCGATCAGCAGGCGTATCTGCTGCCCGGCCTGGTCGTCCCCGGAAACGATCCGGGCAAACGATTTTTTCAGGCGCCTTTTAAAATCTTCGGCATCCGGACTTTTGGCGGCCATCGTTTCGAGGCCGGGCAAATCCTGGCGGTACAGCAACCGGAGCTGGGACAGCGTGAACGAAAGTATCTTTCTCTGTTTCATAGGTCTTTATTTAAAAGTTTGAGGCCCCTCGCCTACCTCACAAGCCCGAAGAAACGGGAATATCTGCCGGCACACTATAGGGAGCGATTTTTCGGAAAGCGGATTTTTTTCAAAAATCAGGAAGAGAAAATGCCGCCATTGTCGCTATATTACGAATTTTAGAGGAATTATGCAAAAAAACTCTTTGCCGGCGTTCATCCCTGTGCAAAATAAAGGTCCACAGACACAAAGTCTGTGGACCTTTCAAAGATATACAACAGCTACTATTTATTTCTTTTCCAACCGATAGCTCAGTGCCCCGGACGGGCATTTGCCGACCTGTTCGATCAGCTGCTCGGTAGTCGCATTCTCGATCTTGATCCACGGCCTGTCGGCGGGATTGTACACTTTCGGCAGCATCCGGACACATACACCGGCATGCTGGCAAAGGCCAGGCTGCCAGATGATGGTCAGCTCGCCGTTGGAATATTCTTTTTTGGTTCCCATAGTATAAGTATAAATTTTAATAGATTGATCCTTATCTGATATTGATCCCTTTCATCACGATGCGCATCCATTCCGGATGCCGGGCGATGTACCCCGCTACGAACGGGCACTGAGGCACCAGGACGAGTCCTTTATCCTCTATATCTTCCAGCGCTTCCTTGACCAGCTGCGCGCCGACGCCTTTGCCTTCCAGTTGCATGGGCACTTCGGTATGGGTGAGGTAGATCTCACCGTTCTTGGTCTTGATGTATTCGATCTTGGGGATTAAATTGCCGATGTGAAATTCGTATTGCTTCTTTTCGGTGTTGTCGATCAATTCGTAATCTTCCATGATATTTTAAGTTTTTAGGGTTGCTTTATTTATTCCCAACGGGATATTGTAAAATTAACGACTTTCCCGGGATTTTTTGCCCGAAAGCCTATCATTATTATCTATGGGCCTATCGAGGGGGCTCCCGGAAAGAAAATCTTTAAGGAAGGTCCACCTGCTGCATCCTTTCCACAGGCAAGCCTTCGGAATCCTTCTTTTGTTTATCGACGACCTTTACCAGGGAATAAGACTTAGAGGAAGCATCCATCGGCGGATTCTCTACTTCTTCTACCCGCACTTTGACCACATATTCGTACCCCTTCTGATAATCGAAACCATCGATCCGGTCGTAAAGGTATGTCCAATCGGGAGCGCCTTCTTCTTTCACCAGCAGACAGGTCTGAGGGCCTACGCCGGTACAACTCCTCGTTTCGGAGGCAATCGTCCATGTCCGGATGTCCCCTTTGGCCCCGGCACAGGCAAAAAGTACGCCTAACAGCGTAAAAAAGGCTAAAACCGTTATTTTTTCTCTCATAGCAATCGTTCTTTGGGCTTACAATCAATCAAATATAAAAATATTTTTTTCGGCGCAAAAGAAAAACCTGAAAAATGTAGGTTTTACGCCATGTCTTTACCGATCTGGAAAAACTTTCCAAAAAATTTTACAAAAATTTCACATCCTCTAACATTTCTGCCCGATTTTTTGTGCATATATTTGCCCCCGGACAATAAGACAAATGAAAATAAAGACCCCATATCCCGTCCTCCACTCTGCCGCATCCGTGCAGATGATGATGTGCATGCGCCCAGCCTCCGGCCGGATATGCCGTCTATTGTCGTAACTGAATTCCACAGCACTTCACAATATTCGAAGCCCGGCCCCCAAAGGCCGGGCTTTTTGTATCCCGTAAAACAGAAATCTGAAAATATAAATCCATAAACTTTAAAAAGACAAAAAAGACCATGAGTAAAAAGAATTACCACTTCGACACCCTTCAGGTACACGCCGGACAGGCGGTAGACCCCGTGACCAACTCCAGGGCCGTCCCTATCTACCAGACGACTTCATATGTGTTCGACAATGCCGAAGACGGGGCCGACCGTTTCGCCCTGAAAAAATTCGGGAACATCTACACCCGCCTGACCAACCCCACTACAGCCGTATTCGAAGAACGCATCGCCACCCTGGAAGGCGGGACAGCTGCCGTAGCCGCCGCTTCGGGTCTGGCCGCACAATTCCTGGCTGTAAGCAACCTGGCTGCCGTGGGGGACAACATTGTGAGCACCTCGTACATCTATGGCGGGACACACAATCAATTCAAAGTCGCCTTCAAACGTTTGGGCATCGAAGTACGTTTCGCCCAAGGAGATGATGTGAATGCCATCGCCCCGCTGATAGATGCCAATACGAAGGCCATCTACCTGGAAACCATCGGCAACCCGGAATTCAACGTGCCGGATTTCGAACCGATCGTGGAGCTGGCCCGCAAACACGGTATCGCCGTGGTGACGGACAATACGTTCGGCGCCGGAGGATACCTGTGCCGCCCGATCGAATGGGGTGTGAACGTGGTGACGCACTCGGCCACCAAGTGGATAGGCGGGCACGGCACCTCGCTGGGAGGCGTCGTGGTAGACGGCGGCAATTTCGACTGGGGCAACGGCAAGTACCCGGCCCTGAGCGAACCGACGGAAAGCTACCACGGGCTGAATTTTTGGGAAACGTTCGGCGCGGGAAGCCCGTTCGGCAATATCGCCTTCGCACTGCGCACCCGGGCGGAAGGCCTGCGTGACCTGGGGCCGTGCATCAGCCCGTTCAATTCGTTCCAACTGCTCATCGGGCTGGAAACCCTGTCCCTGCGGGTACAGCGGAGTGTGGACAATGCGCTGGAACTCGCCCAATGGCTCCAGGCGCACCCGGTGGTGGAAAGCGTGAACTACCCGGGGCTGAAAGACAATCCGCACCATGCGCTGGCAAAAAAATACCTGCACAACGGGTTCGGAGCGGTGCTCTCCTTCCGGGTAAAAGGGGATGCAAAAAAAGCAGCCGGGGTGATCGACTCGCTCGATCTGATCAGCCACTTGGCCAATGTGGGAGATGCTAAATCCCTTATCATCCACCCGGCCTCCACCACCCCTGTCTCTTATACACATCTGACGCTGCCGACGATACTCCTTGTGTAGAT
>CALJDR010000057.1 GCA_938023515.1 uncultured Flavobacteriales bacterium | reverse complement strand
GAGATGACGTCGAGTCTCGTGGGCTCGGAGATGTGTATAAGAGACAGTATCCAAATGCACCGGGTTGGACACCCTATGGTGCCAGGGGAACGGACTCTCCGTCCTCGAGCTGAAAGACAACCGTAATTTGGTCTGGCTCCGCTGTGAAGAAAACTCTATCGGAAGCCTCGATCTTTCCGCCACGAGGGTGGATCGGTTGGAATGCTATTCCAACCAGTTGACCGAATTGAAAGTCCCCTCGACCCTCATTTACCTCAAATGTTCTTCGAACCGTCTGGCCGAGCTGGACCTGTCGGCCACCACCTCCCTTACGTGGGTGGAATGCGCCGGGAATGCCCTGACGGGACTGGAGATAAACGGGAACAAAGGGCTGATGGGGCTGTTGTGCGGAGGGAATCGGTTGGAATCGCTCGATTTGGCAGGCCTTACCAGTATCTGGAAATTGGAGTGCTATAATAACCGGCTACCGGCCCTGGATGTAAGTGAGGTAACGACCCTTAAGTTCATCGACTGCCGGGGAAATTCTTCTCTCAAAGAAATACAGGTATGGGAGGGTTTCGACGGCGATGAAAAGACGCTGGACAACGGCGTCTCCAAACTTTGCTACCGGAAAGACGATGCGGCGCGGTGGGTAGTAAAAGGTGGAAATCAATCGTAGTAATTGTAAAAAATTACGGGTTTCCGCACAATGATATAGGCTGATTGATTTTTTATACTCATCTTTGTTTGATGGCGGCAACCGGTCTTAAGAGACCGTGTTGCCCCATTTTTCAATTAAAAAAGAACCGGAACTTATGTTTAAAAAAGCTTTTTTGATCGTTTTCTTGGTGTTGTTTGTCACTGCCTGTACGAAATACGGGATTATAGGCGGGGACGAAGACGGCAACGCTTCGACCGATGTGCTGTCCGCCCGGGAATCTACCGCTGCTCTATATGGCAAGACCACTTTCAAACTTGGGGTAAAAGCGGACGGATACCATTGGTATCTGGACGGGAAAGAAGTATCGACCGCGGCAACTTACGAATTTTCCCCGACGCGCCAAGGTGTGTTCGAAGTGGAACTCCGGACATCGGCTGCTGCTTATACGACACAGGTGTATGTCGTACGGCCCGTTTCTGAAAATTCCTCTAAATGGATATCTGATATTGTAGAATATAGGCCCGCGCCGGGGCAGTTCATCAATACCGCTTCGTGGGGGACATTGGCCCGGGCCCAGTCGATCGTAGGCCCCCAGGCCGAACTGGGCGAGCGGGCTGGCGTGTCGCTGGGCGCATTCGGCGGTTATATCGTGTTCAAGTTCGACCATTCGGTACTCAATAACTCCGGGTATGATTTTGTGATCCGGGGCAATGCTTTCAAAGGTTCGAGCGAGCCCGGTGTGGTAATGGTCGCATTTGACCGCAACGGTAACGGGGTGCCCGACGATGATGAATGGTATGAGTTGGCCGGGGAGGACTACACCCTGGAGTCCACCAAGAAAAACTATACCATCACCTATATGCGTCCGGACGATCTTTCCAAGGCACAGGATGTGCGCTGGACGGCATCGGATGGGGGCCGTGGTTTTCTCAGTGCTGGGGAAATGGATCCTTTCCATAAACAATCCTATTGGCCGTCGTTCATTCCCGGCAACCCGGCGGAATTGAAATTTACAGGTACCTGCCTGCGCAATCTGGCCGTTGACAAGAGTGGAGAGGTCGGGTCCGAATATTGGGATAATACGGAGGCCGGGAAGGGGTATGCGGACAACTATTCTGAGGATTACGAGGATATCGTGAATCTGGACAACGACACCAAAAAGAGCAATAAGTTCGATATTACCAATGCGATAGATGCTCAGGGTAATCCCGTGGAATTGCCGGCGGTTGATTTTATAAAAGTTTATACCGGTGTCAATCAGTCTGCCGGCTGGTTGGGGGAGGGTTCTACCGAAGTGTGCGGGGCTATATCGCTTTCCGTGCCTAAATGATAGGATAAATGTATAAAAAGCTCGTTTTTTTAGGAATCGCTTTCTTTGCGGTCAGTGTGATTCATGCCCAGGAAGTGGATGGAGGAATGCTTCGGGACGTGGTAGTGACGCCCCGTCCGATCAAGGATCAGGCGCTTACCAAGACGGTAATCGATTCTGTTCAGATGGCCGAATCGGTGACGTCTACTTTCGCCGAACTTCTTTCCAAACACTCGTCCATCTTCGTCAAAACGTACGGGCAGGGCTCTACAGCCACTGTTTCGTTCCGAGGGACGGCGGCCTCCCACACGCAGGTGCAGTGGAACGGGGTGAACATCAACAACCCCATGCTCGGTCAGGTGGATTTCTCGCTCATCCCGGTGTGGTTCGTCGATAAAACAGAACTGTACCATGGGGGGAGTTCCCTGCAGGACGGCAGCGGTGCCTTGGGCGGAGAGGTGAGCATCGGTTCGCTTCCGCGCTGGGGAGAGAAGTTTTACGGAGTACTGATG
>CALJDR010000056.1 GCA_938023515.1 uncultured Flavobacteriales bacterium | reverse complement strand
ATGCTGGTCATCGTCCCCTTGCGGTTGGAAACCAATTCCACGGCCCGCCCGGACACATCGGCAGGCAGGTCTATCGTCAGTTCTTCCATCGGTTCGCACTTCTGGCCGTCTATCTCTTTGATAATGACCTGTGGCTGGCCGATCTGGAGCTCATAACCTTCGCGGCGCATCGTTTCGATCAGTACGGACAAATGGAGCACGCCGCGTCCGAACACAACGAATTTATCGGTAGTCTCACCTTGCTGCATGCGCATAGCGAGGTTTTTTTCCAATTCCTTGTCCAAACGTTCGCGGACATGGCGGCTGGTGACGTATTTTCCGTCCTTGCCGAAGAAAGGCGAATCGTTGATGGTAAAGAGCATCGACATGGTCGGTTCGTCGATATCGATGGAAGGCAATGCCTCCGGAGCCTCGAAATCGGCGATCGTATCGCCTATCTCGAAATCGTCGATACCCGATACGGCGCATATGTCGCCTGCCAGGGCCTGATCTACTTTCACTTTACCCAAGCCGTCGAAGACGTAAAGTTCCTTGACACGGGTCTTTTTCACCGTTCCGTCGCGTTTTACCAGGCTCACGTTCATTCCTTCGCGCAGTTCCCCGCGGGTAAGGCGTCCTACGGCGATACGGCCGGTATAACTGGAATAATCGATCGAAGTGATCAGGAGCTGGGTATTGCCTTCCGGTATCTCCATCGGCTGCACTTTTTCCAGTACCATATCCAGAAGCGGAAGCATCGAATCGGTTGGTTTCCGGTAATCGGTGGACATCCAGCCCTGTTTGGCCGAACCGAAGATCACCGGGAAATCCAGCTGTTCGTCGGTCGCGCCCATGTTCATCATCAGGTCGAAAACATCCTCGTGGACTTCGTCCGGCGTACAATTTTCCTTGTCCACCTTGTTGATGACCACGATCGGGTTCAGGTTCATATCGAGGGCTTTTTGGAGCACGAAACGCGTTTGGGGCATCGGCCCTTCGAAAGCGTCAACCAACAGGAGTACCCCATCGGCCATATTGAGCACGCGCTCCACTTCCCCGCCGAAGTCGGCGTGTCCCGGGGTGTCGATGATGTTTATCTTGGTGTCCTTATAACGTACCGATACGTTCTTGGACAGGATCGTGATCCCGCGTTCGCGTTCGATATCGTTGTTGTCCAGAATGAGTTCTCCGGCCTGTTGGTTGTCCCGGAACAATTTGCACGCGTAGAGTAGTTTATCCACCAGTGTGGTTTTCCCGTGGTCTACGTGTGCTATGATAGCAATATTTCGGATGTTGTTGTGCATTTCCCTTCGTTTTATTTAAGGGCACAAAGATACGAAAAAGCGCGCAAATGCGGTTTACTCATTGGCTGTTTCTTGATTTACAACCACAAAAAAACAGGCCGCTGTTATGCGGCCTGTTTTTTATCTTCTGACGAACTTTATTTTTTGCCCATAGAGCGGCGCTGCTGGCGGTTGCGCTGGTCTTCGGCCTGTTTCATCATATCGTCCATCTTGCGCTGCCATTTGGAAGGCCCGCGCGTTTTGGCGTTCTGTTTGTTCTCCTGTATCTTGGCGTGGAGTTTCTTCTCGTTGATGATGTACTTACGGATCACCCATATCTGTACGATACTGATAAGGGTCGAGAGCGTATAGTAGTACGACAGGCCCGATGCGGCCGAGTTGAACCACAGAAGCATCATCACCGGCATGAGGTACATCAGGAACTTCATATTCGGCATTCCCGGTTGCTGCGGCTGATCCATACCGCCGGTCATCTTGGTGTTGATGAGCAGCGTAATAGCCATTAGGAGCGCAAACAGGCTCACATGGGCACCGTACAACGGAATATCGAACGGAAGCGTGAGAACCGAATCGTAAGCCGAAAGGTCGTCCGCCCACAGGAAGTGCTGTCCCCGAAGTTCGATGGAGGCCGGGAAGAACCGGTACATCGCGATAAGGAACGGCATTTGGAGCAGCAGCGGCAGACATCCGGCCAGCGGGTTCACCCCGGCCTTGGAATACAGGTCCATAACCGCCTGTTGCTTTTTAGCCGGGTCGGCATTCTTATACTGCTCGTTGATGGCTTCCATTTCCGGCTTGAGGAGCCGCATTTTCGCCGAGGATTTATAGCCGGAATAGGTAAAGAACGACAGGATCAACTTGATGACGAGCGTCATGATCAGGATCACTACCCCCATGCTCATATGCCAGTTATAGAACAGCAGGTCGAACATCGGGATGACCAACCAGCGGTTGATCCAGCCGAATATCCCCCAACCTAACGGAATCAGATCGGAAATGTTGTCCCCGTATTTATCGAGTGTATGGAAACGGTTGGGCCCGAAATACAGTTTCATCGGGATATTGAAATCGCCGTTCTGCTGGGCAAGGGCCATATTGGCCGAGAAATTCTTGGTATAAACAGTATCCTGCTCCATCGAGGAGGTAAAAGTAGCCTTGTGAAGGCCGTCCTGCGGGATGAGGATCGTCGAAAAATACTGTTGCTTGAACGCGAACCATGCTGCATCCCCTATCGTCTCTTCGTCCGAACCGCCGGCCGAGAGATGGTCTACTTTATCTTTCGCGCCGTATGCGTACGACAGATAGGTATACTGGTTTTCATACTTAAGCCCTTTTTCGGTGTGAAAAGCCTTTATGCTCCAGTCTACGATCGGGGTTTGTCCGCTCTTGAGCACCGAAGACAAGCCTTTGGACGATACCGTATAGTCCAGCATGTATTCGTCCGGAAGCAACGTATAGCGGTATTCCAGGTAGGCATCCGCCGAAGCTTTCAGGCGCATCGACAGGATGGTCGTATCGCCCTTGTGCTCCACCGATGGCTCGAAATACATCTCGGCCGTATTGATGAGCTTGCCGTCCGCCGTCTGGAACGTCATATTCAGGTGGGCGTTGCCGTCCTTGATAAGGCTCAGCGGGGTTTTCCAGTAGGTTTTATACGCCGGGTTGAGCAGGGTCACCTCCGAAGGAACACCCCCGAGGTTGGATACCGTGATGCGCAGCAAAGCATTCTCTATCGTGGTCGTTTTCCCGCCGTCGGACGCAGAAGGAAGCAACGTAGAATACGCAAACGCCCCATAGCGTTCGGTAAGCGCCGGTGGTATGATCGTATCGCCGGCTGCCGCCGTGATAAGCTCGTTCAGGTCTGCCGTAGCAGTCTCCTGCTGGACTTCCTGCGAAGCCTGTTGGGCAGCAATCCGTTCGGCTTCGGCCTGTTTGGCCGCCTGTTCTTCCGCCGAAGGGGCGGTGATCCACATATACCCTACGAAAAGGACGGCTAAAAGTAAAAATACCCAGGTTGAACTGGAATTACTCGAAGAATTGTTGTTTTGTCCTAACAGCATCTATATTTTGTCTTTATCGGGTGTTCAAAACTTATTTTCCGCCTTTCGACGCATTGTATTCCATAGCGGCTTTCACGAAACCGACAAAAAGCGGATGGGGATTCTCCACCTTCGACCGGTATTCCGGGTGGAATTGCACCCCGATGAACCAGGGATGCGAGGGCACCTCCACGATATCCACCAGTCCGGTATCGGCGTTGCGGCCGGTGGCTTTCATTCCGGCTTTTTCCAGGTCGTCCAAGTATTGCATGCATAACTCGTAACGGTGGCGGTGGCGCTCGCTGATATCCTCCTTTCCGTATATGTCATAGGCCTTCGTGCCTTTCTGGAGCGTACACTGCCAAGCCCCCAGACGCATCGTGCCGCCTTTTTCGGTCACATTCTTCTGGGATTCCATCAGGTCTATCACCGGATTTTCAGTCATCGGGTCTATTTCTTTCGAATGGGCGCCTTTGAGACCCAGCACATTGCGGGCGTACTCCACGACCGCCATCTGCATCCCCAGGCAAATACCCAGGAAAGGAATGCCGTTCTCACGGGCGTAGCGGATAGCCGATATCTTTCCTTCGATAGCCCGCGAACCGAATCCGGGAGCCACCAATATACCGTCCACACCGCCGAGTATTTCAGCCACATTGCAATCGTCTATGTCGCCGGAATAAGCCCATTTGACGTTCACCTTCACCTCATTGGCCGCACCGGCATGGATAAAAGATTCCACAATGGATTTATAGGCATCGTGCAGGCTCACGTATTTGCCCACCAGCGCGATCGTTACTTCGCCCTTCGGATTTTTATGACGGCTGAGGAAATCTTTCCATTTTTTCAAATCCAGCGAATCCGGGCACGGCAGGTCGAGGTCTTCCAATACCACGCGGTCCAGGTGCTGCTGTTCCATCAGGATAGGCACATCGTAAATGGTCTCCGCATCGATGGATTCGACGACGGCTTCCTTGCGCACGTTGCAGAACTGGGCCAGTTTGTTTTTTACTTCTTCCGGCAGGTGGTGTTCCGTACGGCATACCAGCACGTCGGCCTGTACCCCGGCCTGCATCAATGTCTTGATGGAATGCTGGGTAGGCTTGGTCTTGAGTTCGCCGGCCGCAGCCAGGTAAGGCACCAGCGCCAAGTGGATCACAATGGCGTTCTTCGGGCCGAGCTCCCATTTGAGCTGCCGTACGGCCTCTATGTACGGGAGGGATTCGATGTCCCCGACCGTACCGCCTATTTCCGTGATAATAATATCGTATTTTCCTGTCTTTCCAAGTATTTGGACGCGTTGTTTGATCTCATTGGTGATATGGGGAATCACCTGTACCGTCTTGCCGAGGAACTCACCATGGCGCTCTTTCTCGATGACGGAAAGGTAGATCCGTCCGGTAGTCACATTGTTCGCCTGGGAGGTTTCCACGTTGAGAAACCGTTCGTAATGCCCCAAGTCGAGGTCGGTCTCGGCCCCGTCTGCAGTAACGTAGCACTCCCCGTGTTCATAGGGGTTGAGTGTACCGGGATCGACATTGATGTACGGATCGAGTTTCTGGATGGTTACCGAATAGCCCCGGGCCTGGAGAAGACGGGCCAACGAAGCGGAGATGATACCTTTTCCCAGAGAGGACGTGACCCCTCCGGTGACGAAAATGTATTTTGTTTTACGCGACATGATTTATGCAAAAAATAATTGGTGCAAATGTACTAATTTTTTCCCGGCCGGGACCTTTCCTGAAAGGACTTTTATCCGTCCTTTTTCCCCTACCGCAATATCACATACAGGATAGCCAGGATCACCCCGGTAACCATCAGGGCCGAAAAATTGGAATAGATGGCGTTCTTTAGCTTGGCTGTGGTCATGTTCCGCCGGAGGTACATATAACTTGTATCGGCAAAGACCGACAGAAAAAATGCCCCAAACACCGTATGCGGGATCACGGCCAGTATCCATATCCCGACAGAAAACCATACAATGGCACATATCAACGCCAGAGAAACGAAATAACTTACGAACCCGAAATATTTTTTGTCGGTCATGATGATGCCTTGTAACTATTCGTAACGCAAAGCTTCTATCGGGTCCAGGCGCGAGGCCTTGCGGGCCGGATAATAACCGGATATAACCCCCACCCCGAACGTAATGGCAAAGGCAAGCAACATTTCTGTCACGGGCAGCACGAAACTAATATGCATAGCCAGCGACACGATATTTCCCAGCAGGATGCCTATCGCAATACCGATAATACCCCCGATTTGGCCGATGATGATGGCTTCGATCAGGAATTGCAGGGTAATGCTGCGGGCATCGGCCCCTATGGCTTTCAATGTACCTATTTCGCGCGTGCGCTCGGTCACCGATACGAGCATGATATTCATCAGGGCGATGGAAGAACCCAAAATAGTGATCAGGCCGATGATCAGAGCGGCCGCTTTCAGATTGGAAAGCATCCCTTCCATATTATCGAGGGCGGCCTGGCTGTTGCGGATGATAAAGTTATCTTCCTGCGAAGGGCGAAGCCCCCGCACGTTTCGCATAGTCACCCGTACATTGTCGGTAAATTCGGCGTCGGCCGCCGTGAGGCCAGCCGGAGGAACAACGGATACGGTAAAAGAGGTAAAACTCGGAAAATCCGTACGGGCGGTCTGCAAAGGAATGAAAACGAGGTTGTCTTGGCTCATGCCCATGGTCGAACCTTTACTCTGAACCACCCCAATTATATTATAGCGCAAACCGTTCACGCTGATATTCTGTCCGAGGGGTTTTCCGGTAGGGAAGAGTTTTTTTACGATATCGGGGCCTACTACGGCTACTTTAGTTCCGCTCTCGATCTCATCGGACGAAAAGAAACGGCCGTTGTCGATCTTAAAACCGCTGATATCGAAATAATCCTCGTCGGCAGCTACCAAACGGATATTAGGATCTGTCTTATCGTATTCGCTGCGAACCTCGGCATTGCTGGCCGCCGTACCATTCACCGATACGGTGCCTTTACCGGCCATTTTTTCCTTGAAAGTACGGGCATGGCGGTATTCTATCTTGGGCTGATACACCCATTCGCTCGGATCGTTCTCTTTGGGTGCCCACCGGCCGCCGTATACGCTGACCACATTGGCCCCGAATGATTTGAAACTGTCCACCATCGAACTGCGCAGGGCGGACACGCTGGTGAGGATACCCACCAGGGCAGTAATACCTATCGCAATGATACTGGCGGTTATACCGGTACGCAGGCGCTGGGATTTGACGTTGTCCCAAGCCATGATGACGATTTCCTTCAGTGAGGACATATATATTTTAGTGTTCTGTCGTGATTACCGAGGGGCAAGTTACGAATATTCGCCGATAATTTCCGCCCCGGCCGCGTATAAATTGCTTTTATTTCCGGAATCGGCATGCAACGGTCGGCACATAAAACATTTTTCCTAAATTTGTCCCATATCATTCTAAATTTAAACTATCTGAAATATGTGTTCAATCACCCGTTTCACGGCGCTGGCAGCTCTGCTGCTGGTAGGACCGTTCGCCTTTGCCCAGGACAACCTGGTAGCCAAAACCCAGTCCGGAGAACAGGATTCCAAGGATAAATTCCAATTCACGGTCGTAAAGAAACTGCCTGCCACTTCGGTGAAAGACCAGGCTTCTTCCAGCACCTGCTGGGCTTATTCCGGTTTGGGATTTGTGGAGGCTGAAATGCTCCGCATGGGCAAAAAGCCGGTCGATCTGGCCGAAATGTTCATCGTATACAAAGTATACCAGGAAAAAGCCCGCAAGTACGTTCGCCTGCACGGGAACATGACTTTCGCCGGCGGCGGTGAATTCCACGACGTGCTGAATGTCATCCAGCGCTATGGGATCGTTCCGCAGGAAGCCTACGAAGGCCTGTTGGAAGGGGAAAAACGCAATGCCCACAACGAACTGGACCTGAGCCTGGAGGCTTACATAAAAAGCGTGGTAAGCGCCCGCACGATCCGGGGCGACTGGCAAAAACCGTTCGACGGGATACTCGACCGCTACCTGGGCGTACCTCCCACCGAATTCACTTACCAAGGCAAGAAATACACCCCCCGCACTTTCGCCGACAAAGTGGTAGGCATCCATCCGGACGATTACATGTACTTCATGTCCTGGAAATCCGACCCCTACTACCGGAAATCAGAACTGCTGGTGCCGGATAACTGGGCCTGGGAAAAATGCTGGAACGTCCCGATGGACGACATGGTCGCCATCATCGACAACGCCCTGGAAAACGGCTATACCGTAGCCTGGGCGGCCGACGTATCGGAAAGGGGATTCTCCACCAAACTGGGCGTAGCTGTCGTGCCGGAAGTTTCCGATTCGCTGCTGATGTACGGCACGAAGGAACAGGTAGCCGATGCCACGGTCAAAATGCTGGACGGCCCGCAGCCGGAAAAGGCCATCACCGAGGATATGCGCCAGCAAGCATTCGACAACTATTCCACGCAGGACGACCACGGCATGCTGATCATCGGACTGGCCAAAGACCAGAACGGCAAGAAATTCTACATCGTGAAAAACTCCTGGGGCGAAACCCGCGGCCGGGACGGCGGCATGCTCTATGTCAGCGAAGCCTATATCCGCTACAAGACAACCTCTTTCGTAGTGAACAAAGGCGCCGTTCCTTCGGACATTCTGAAAAAGCTCCAGTAAAGCTTTTCCCGGAAGCGAATACGTATAGAAATCAAAAGCTACCGCTATGTATAAAAACAATCTGTTTGCCCTGCTGGCCGCTATCCTGATCCTGCCCCTTCTGGTGGCCGGACAGTTGCCGGACAGCACCCAACAGCGACAGTGGAAGGAAAAATTCCATTTCACGGTCGTAAAGGACAATCCTGCCACTTCGGTAAAGGACCAGGCATCCTCGGGTACCTGCTGGGATTACGCCGGGATATCCTTTGTGGAGTCCGAAATGATCCGCATGGGTAAAAAGCCGGTCGATTTGGCCGAAATGTACGTCGTATACCGTACTTACCAGGAAAAAGCCCTGAAATACGTGCGCCTGCACGG
>CALJDR010000055.1 GCA_938023515.1 uncultured Flavobacteriales bacterium | reverse complement strand
GAGATGACGTCGAGTCTCGTGGGCTCGGAGATGTGTATAAGAGACAGGTACGATTATACCGAGTGTTTCCAATATGTGGCTCCCGAAATACAGGCGGCCACGATCGCCCTGGCCAACCTCGAACTGCCGTTGGGCGTTCTGCCGTATTCCGGATACCCTCGTTTCTGTGCGCCCGTAGCTTTTGCCGTGGCGGTAAAACAAGCCGGGTTCGATATCCTGGTCACGGCCAACAACCATAGCCTGGACCGCTATAAAAAAGGCGTCATTCGCACAGTGGAGATACTCGATTCGCTCAAAATCCCCCATACCGGTGTTTTTCGCGATACGACCGAACGGGTGCGGCGTTACCCGATGCTGTTCCAGAAGAACGGCATCCGCTTTGCCCTGCTGAACTATACGTATGGGACCAACGGCATCCCGCATCGTCCTCCTACGTATGTTAACGTCATCGATACGGCGCAGATAAAAAAGGATATCGAGGTGGCAAAATCCCGCCGTCCGGATATTATCATCGCCTGTATGCACTGGGGGCTGGAGTATAAGATGCTCCCTGAAAAATCCCAGATGGAACTGGCGGATTTCCTCACCGGCCAGGGCGTAGACGTGGTCATCGGCGGGCATCCCCATGTCGTTCAACCCATGCATGCCCCTACGGACAGTACCGGAAGGATAGAGAACGTGGTCGTCTATTCGTTGGGCAATTACATCTCCAACCAGAAGAACATCGATACCCAGGGTGGGGCGACTGTCCGGATCACTTTTGTAAAAGAGGATACGGGAGTGCGTATCGCCGATTGTTCTTACGGACTGGTCTGGGTGTGGAAGCCGGTGGGGGACGGCCGCCAGAAATTCTACCTCCTTCCGGTGCAGCAGGCCGAGAAAAAGGCCTTTCCGCTGTCCGACGGCGATTATGTCCGGATGAACACCTTTGCTAAAAACGCCCGGCAGATTTTTCATAAGTATAATACAAACGTAAAAGAATACCAACCCGAATAAAAATATCACCATGACAAAAACAGGTATAGACTGCATTTCGTACTACGTACCCCGGTTGTTTCTCGATATCAAGACCTTGGCTCTTGCCCGCGGCATAGAACCCGACAAGCTGACTAAAGGCCTCGGTCTGACGGCCATGGCCCTGACGGATACCGACGAGGATACGGCTACGATGGCAGCTGAGGCGGCCCTGAAACTAATCGAGGACAACGGCATCGATCCCCGTACGGTAGGGCGCCTGTACCTGGGGACGGAGAGTGCGCTCGATTCGGCTAAACCGACGGCTACTTATGTCTGCGCTATCCTCGAAGAGGTTCTTGAAAATAAGTATGGAGCGCGCAGCCTGAAAAACTGCGACGTACTGGATATGACTTTTGCCTGTGTGGGGGCCGTGGATGCTCTGCACAATAGTCTGGAATGGGTGCGAGGCGGAAAAGACCGCAAGGCGATCGTCATCGCGGCCGATTTCGCCAAATATGCACTGGCTTCTGCCGGGGAATATACCCAGGGCGCCGGTGCGGTGGCTATGTTGGTATCCCAGGACCCCCGCCTTTTTTCGGTCGGAGAGGATTTCGGGGTAGGAATGCACTCGGAAGGGGATTTTTATAAGCCGCACCATGCCTTCGATAAAAAAGCCCTGTTGGCCGCCGTGCTGCGCACCGCCGGGCTTGATGCCGATGAAAAGGCAGTGGACGATACTTTATCCAATCTGTCGGATGATGGATTCTGGGGACACGCGGATACGAAAGTGCTCATCCACCGGGACGAGCCGGTATTCGACGGGCCTATGTCGAACGATTGCTACTGCGAACGGATTACCGAAGCCCTTGCGGACTTTTCCGCCCATAGGGGGCTCGATGTGCTTTCGGATTGGGATTACCTGGCATTCCACCAGCCTTATGCCTATCAGGGTAGGCGGATGATCGTGCGCAATTGGGTGGAATGGATGACGGAAAAGGGTCGCCTGGGCGAGATAGAGCAGCAGGCCGGAGTAAAACTGGCCGAAACAAAGCCTTCGGATTTTTATAAAACGGCGGCTAAAACGCCTCTTTACCGGGAATTTGTGGCCCAACGGATAGAGCGGGGAGAGCGTGCCTCGACGCTGATTGGAAATATGTATACCGCTTCGATCTTCATGTCTGTCATCAGTCTGGTACGCAGCCTTTACGAAGAAGGGGTAGATGCGGCCGGAAAAACGATAGGATGCCTTTCATACGGGAGTGGGTCAAAAAGCAAGGTGTTTGCCCTTACTGTCGAAAAAGATTGGAAAGACCGTATTTCAAAGTGCGATATTTTTTCGGAACTCAAAGACCGGATGCCAGTCGATTTCGATACGTATGAAGCGCTTCACAGCGGCCGCCGGGAAAACCCGGTCGCAGGCGGAAGACGAATCGCCCTCGACTCGATAGGAGATACCCCTACCACAGAAGGACTGCGCAAATATAAAGTCGGGAAATAGAAACAGCGGCTTGTTAACTAAGGAATTCGCCTTCTTCAGCAGTCGGATCGCAAAATAAAATGCCTATATTTCCTGTATCTGTTTTGCCGCAGATACGATGTTCCCATAAATTTTCCGCCTGTACGGAAAGCGGGTCGAAATCGGAATGTTCCACGAGCCAGTACTTTTCCTGGATTTCCCCTTCAAGCTGTCCGGGAGTCCATCCGGAATAACCGATAAAGAACCGGATATCGGCCGGTGTTATTTCTCCGGCTACCAGGAGTTCTTTTATCGCCGAAAAATCACCTCCCAAATAGGTGGTATCTCCTACCTTCGTGCTCCCCGGGATCTGCACCGGGTCGTTGTGCAGGAAAAGCAAAGTGTCGTTCCCCACCGGGCCGCCCCAAAATACGGGAATGGCTTGTTTTATTTCCGGGAATATTTGGTCGAGAAATATCTTCATCGGCCGGTTCTGCACCAATCCGGTGGCTCCATTCTCATCATATGAAGTCGGATATATCACGGTACGGTGAAATTCGTCCCCTTTTAGGTCGGGCGCGGCTATCAGCAGGGTGCCGGTTTCGAGTTGCGGTATTTTCATGGACTTTCAACGGTATTTGAGCTAATATACAAAATCGGCAGGGGCTGGCAAGCGCTTACTGTTTTTAACATCACTTTGTTTTTTGGAGAAAAGGCAACTATTTTAACGTCTTTTTATAAGTATCCCCGTCGTAAAAAAGAGACATAAGTATTAAATTTGCAATTATATGGATTTCCGAACCCGGACGATCATGAGAAAACTTCTATTCTCTTTATTGTTGGCAGCCCTTCCATTGGTGGCAAAAGCACAGGTATTCGATACGATGAGAGTACAGGGCGCTGTTTTGTCTTCACCGTTTGACAAATCCCCCAAATACGTAGATACATTGGTATTAGTACTTTTGGATGTGTACGACCTGGCCCATCTGAGTACAAGGCCCATCTCTGAAGTTGTCGCCAAATACGCCCGGATAATGGGAGTAGAGCCTACGGAATTGAAGAACGAAAAGATCTATGAATTTGTGGACGATTGGATAGGGACGCCTTATCGGTACGGAGGCGAAAGTAAAAAGGGAGTGGATTGCTCGGCTTTAACGCGGGCGCTCTACAATTTTGTGGCCGATCTGCTGTTGCCTCGTTCTTCGCGGGAGATGTATTCCAGCAGAATGGTGGAATCTTTTAAGGAAAAGAACTTTTCAAACCTCCGGGAAGGGGATTTGCTTTTTTTCCGTTCACGGGGTCGGATCAACCACGTGGCGGTGTATCTTTGCGATGGAAAATTCCTGTCCGCCAACCGCAGCACGGGAGTCCAGATAAGCGACCTGAACGATCCATACTGGCGGAAACGCTACTATTCGGCCGGACGCGTCAAAGATGCGGACCTGGAAAATGACGGCATGGATGCCGGGGTAAATTAAGATAAAAAAATGACGACTAAAGAATTACTGGCCGGGATACCGGGCATAAAGCATGCCGATAAGGATAATTTTTTCCTGTTGGCCGGCCCCTGCGTGATAGAATCCGAGGACATGGCCTTGCAGATCGCGGAAAAAGCAGCATGTATTACCGACAGGCTTGGGATTCCTTATATCTTCAAAGGCTCCTATAAAAAAGCCAACCGTTCCCGTATCGACAGTTTCACGGGTATTGGCGATGAAAAGGCGCTGAATATCCTGGCCAAAGTACGCCGGGAAATAGGGGTTCCTACGGTGACGGACATCCATGAAACACCGGATGCTGCCATCGCCGCCGAGTATGTGGATGTACTGCAAATTCCCGCATTCTTGGTTCGCCAGACCGATCTGGTGGTAGCCGCCGCCCGGACGGGAAAGGTCGTCAACCTGAAAAAAGGACAGTTCATGGCGCCCGATGCGATGGAATTTGCCGTACAAAAAGTAAAAGATGCCGGCAACGACCGGGCCATGGTGACCGACCGAGGCACGATGTTCGGGTACCGCGATTTGATCGTCGATTTCACCGGAATACCGGTGATGAAACAATATGCGCCGGTAGTGATGGACGTAACCCATTCGCTGCAGCAGCCCAATACTTCTACGGGTGTGACAGGCGGCCGGCCGGAGATGATCGAGCTCATCGCCCGCAATGCGATCGTATCGGGGGCGGACGGTCTGTTCCTCGAGACGCACCCCGATCCCTCCTGCGCTAAATCGGACGGGGCCAATATGCTCCGCCTGGACCTTTTGGAAGGTCTTTTGGAACATTTGGTAGCCCTGCGCCGTATGGTGCAGTCATTCTGACCCCCTTTCTATTTTTCGATCCGTATACAGCCCTCCCAAGGGCTGGAATATTCCTTTGCATTTTTCCTAAAGACGTCTTAATGTGTAAAATATACTGCTGCGGGAACGATTATGTTCGTATATTTACATAATATAGGATGTGCCTCGGTCATTTTCAACAAGTTTGAAGGACGCTCGGCATTCACTATCTTTACCGTATAAAGCAGAGATTGGTGTGTATGGAATACTTTGATTTTATCTGGGATTTTATCCTGCATATAGACGTTCATCTGGCGCAAATGGTGGCCCTGTACGGAAACTGGATATATGTAATTCTGTTCCTCATTATATTTTGCGAAACCGGGCTGGTCGTCGCTCCTTTTTTACCGGGTGATTCGCTGCTGTTCCTGGCAGGTGCGCTCTGCTCGATGCAGCCGGACGACCTCAATATCCATCTGCTGGTCTTAGTGCTGATCGTGGCGGCGGTGCTGGGGGACGCGCTGAACTATGCCATCGGGCGGTTTTTCGGGGAAAAACTGTTCCGAAAGCCGGATTCCAAAATATTTAAGCAAAGCTACCTGGAAAAAACCCATAAATTCTACGAGAAATACGGGGGAAAAACCATCGTGCTGGCCCGTTTCTTACCCATCATCCGGACGTTCGCGCCTTTCGTGGCCGGTATCGGACGGATGGGCTACCGCCGTTTTTCCGTTTTCAATATAGCCGGGGCGATCCTGTGGGTGGTCGTATTCGCCTATGCGGGGTACCTGTTCGGCGGACTTCCGTTCGTGCAGGGGAACATGAAACTGTTCATCGTGGTGATCGTCGTGGTATCCATCCTTCCGGGGGTGATCGAGATGTGGCGGCACCGGAAAAGTTCCAAAACAGTCGAAAACGAATCCAAATAAAAAAGCGCCTCGGGAAGGCGCTTTTTGTTTTATAGGATGGTTTACTATTTGTCCTGCTTCAGCCGTGCGGCCATCGTCCGGGCCAGTTCTTCGCACTGGCGACGCGTATCCTCGTTTAAAGATTGTTTCATTTCCACCGGATCGCCTACTACGTCGAACTTGCTTTTTTCGGCGAATTCCCGGATGGTCTTCACTGCAGCCCCGGCCCAGGTAAAGGAGCCGAAATAGCCCAAAAGGCGGCCTTTGATATCCCGGTTGAGTATTTTGGACAGCAGGGCTTCCATGGGCGGGAAAACGGTCGTGTTGTAGGTCGGCGCCCCGAGGATAAGGCCCTTGTAACGGAACACGTCGGCCAGGATATACGAAGCGTCGCTCTTGCTCACGTTGTGCATCGCGATATTGCGGACTCCCTGGGCGGAGAGTTCGGCTGCGATCGTCTCAGCCATTTGCTCCGTGTTGCCGTACATGCTTCCGTAGGCTACCACCACGCCGTCTTCGGCCTCATATCGGCTCAGGCGGTCGTAGATGTCCTTTACTCTCGGAACATTTTCCATCCATACAGGCCCGTGGGTGGAGCAGATGGCGGATATGGGCAGACCCTCCAATTTTTGAAAGGCCCGCTGAACGGACATACCGTATTTGCCCACGACGTTGGAATAGTAGCGGAACATCTCGTTCCAGTATTTGTCGGTATTGATGCGGGTGTCCAGCACGCCTCCGTCCAGGGCACCGAACGCGCCGAACGCATCGCCGGAGAAAAGCACCCCTTCCGTACTGTCGAAAGTCATCATCGTTTCCGGCCAATGCACCATAGGGGTGAGGCGGAACTGGAGTTTGTGATGCCCTAAGTCCAGCTGGGTGTCGTCCGTCACCTGGATCTGTGCGCCGGTATCTATGCCGTAGAACCCTTCCAGCATACCGAACGCCTGTTTGCTGGCTACGATAGTGATATCCGGATAGTATTTACGGATCAGGCTGATGGAACCCGAATGGTCCGGTTCCATGTGGTTGATGATCAGGTAATCGACGGGACGGTCGCCCAATATCTGTTTTAGCTTGTGGTAAAAAGGCTCGAAATAGCAGATGTCGACCGTATCCACCAGGGCCGTCTTTTGGTCGTCTATCAGGTAGGAGTTGTAGGAAATACCCAATGGCAGCGGCCACATCCCCTCGAACAGGGCTTTGCTGCGGTCGTTTACACCCACATAATGTATGTTCCCTTTTATTTTTACGTCCATATATCGTTTGTGATTTAATTTATTCTCGGAAAAAACGCCGATGCGGTTACTGCGCTTTGCTCAGGTAAGCCTCTGCGTGCCACAGATCCGCATCTTTCATAAGGACTTTCTTGTCCTTGTCCAGCAGGTACAGCGAAGGAATGGCCCGCAGGTCGTAAAGTCTGCCGGCATCGATCGTGCGGCCTTTGTCGTATGCTACCACCCAATTGGAAGGGAAATCGGCCGCATGTTCGCGCCACATTTCGACCTGGCCGTCCGGATAGATGGACAGGATGGTCAATTGTTTGTCGCGGATCATCTCGTTCAGGGTCGGGGAATTCTTCATCCGGCTGGTGGTGATATGGCAGTTCTCGCACTCGGGATTGTTGAAATAGACCAGCGTATAGGGTGTTTTGATCCCATACAGGCCCCCTTTGGCCCCGCCGATGGTCTCGTATTTGAAATCGGCTGCCGGAGTCCCTTCCCGGTTTTTAAGCAGCGTTTCCAGTTGGGCTTCGGGCCGCAGGCGCGACATTTCGGGGACGCGTTTATCGGCCAGGTACGATTCTACCACACAGATGTACAGCTCTTCGTTGCGCATCGGAGAATTCGGGTCGTACAGGTATTTTTCGGCCAGCGAGAGGAAATGGTCGCGGGTCGCAGGCGTTGCCGATGCCTTTTCGAGGAACAGGCCGATCGATTTGCGGGCCATATCCGGCTCCACGCTGTTCAGGATGCTTATATAATCGGCAAAACCCTGTTCGCTGACCTGTGGCAGCCTCAGCAGGGCCGTATCCGCAAAATCGTAATTGTCCCAGAAATGTTCCGTCACATATTCGGCCCGCGCTTGGGGCGAAGTGAGGGAATCCGGTACTTTAATGTACTCGAATGTCCGGGTAGAATCCATCACAGCGGCCGTTTGTTTTTCGGCGGCCGTATTGTGCCCTTTGCATCCCCAGGAAAATAAAAGGGCCGCGCAGAGGACGAGCGCAGTGCAGGTTATTTTATACATTATGTCCTGTTTTTTGTTCGTATCCGGCCGGATGAGGCCTTTCGGGTAACAAATATAAGTCATATTTCGTACATTTGCCCGCGTTAGTTGTATCCGGAATGAGAAAACTGTTCACTTCCACGACTTTTCTGGCCGTGATATGTTGCATACTTTGGGCATCGCCTTTTGTCCCGCTCAAAATAGGGCTGGAGATCATGCCGCGCCCTTTGGAGTTCGCAGGATACCGCTTTTTCCTGGCCGGTTTTTTCATCGCTGTGTTCTATGCCCTGTCGCGCATAGGGAAGAAGAATGACCCCGGTAAAGGGGGCTATTTCGCCCAAGTGCGGCGCAATTTTCCGAAAATCCTGCTCATTTCGATATTCCATACTTCCCTGCTGTATACCTGTTTCTACATGGGACAAATGCGTGTGGAGGCGGCCATAGGTGCGCTTGTCGTGGGTTCCCAGCCGCTGTTCGTGGCGGTGTTCGCCCATTTCATGCGCCGGGACGACCGCCTGTCCTGGCGGAAAACGGCAGCCATCCTGCTCGGTCTGGCTGGGCTGGTGATCATCGCTTCCGGCAAAATATCGGGGGCCGATTTTCTGGGGTGGACTCCGATCGTCGGCATCCTGTTCCTGGTGTGCAACAACATGACCTCCGCATTTTCCAATGTCTTGATATCCCGTACCCAGACCGACCGGCTGGATCCGCTGGTGTTCTCGTCATCGCAGCTGATGGTGGGCGGCCTCACCCTGTTAGCCATATCGTATCCGGTAGCCGGGTTCCACGGATTCCCCACGCAGGGGATCTGGTGGGTGTCACTCGCCGTACTGGTGTTCATTTCCACGGTGGCTATCGGGCTGTGGTTTGTGCTGCTGGCCCGCCCGGGCGTGAAAGTGTCTGAACTGAATATGTGGAAATTCCTCATCCCGGTGGTCGGTTCGATGGAAAGCTGGGCGCTGATGCCGGATGAGTATCCTCAGTTGTATTCGGTAGTGGGGCTGCTCGTACTCACTTCGTCCCTGGTGCTGCTGAACTACGGCAACCTGTACCGGGCTATATTTCAAAAAAATCCTCTCGAGAGATGAAGAAAATAATTTTTTCCACGCCTTTTCTGGCCATTATGACCTGCCTGTTGTGGGCTTCGACCTTCGTGCCTACCAAAGTGGGCCTCGAATACCTTTCTTCGCCTTTGCAGTTCGCGGGATACACGTATCTCATTGCGGGCGTAGTGCTGATGCCCTGGGCCCGGATCGGCCCCCGGTATTTCCGACAGGTGAAAGATAACCTGTGGCTGATGATAAAAGTGGCCCTTTTCTCTACGACGATACTTTACGGAGCCTATTACCTGGGACAGAACCTGCTCGATGCTTCGCTGGCATCGCTCATCGTGAGCGCCCAGCCTTTCTTCGTAGCCGTGATGGCGCATTTCATGCTCAAGACCGATCGCTTCACTCCGCTCAAAGTGTTCAGCATCGCCCTGGCGGTGGTGGGCCTGGTGGTGGTGAGTTTCCCCAGCCTGATCAATATGCAGGCGATGGGTGTGGCCGCCATAGGCGGTATCCTGCTGATGCTGGTGAACTGCGTTTCGGCGGCTTACGGCAATATCATCGTTTCGCAGATCGATTTTACCAAAGTGAATATCCGGGTGCTCAATTCGGCGGAACTGACCATCGGCGGTGCACTCCTGCTCGCCCTGGCGGCTATCACCGGCGACTGGCAGCCGTTCCCGACGGCCGGGATGTTCCACTTCGCCCTGGTGATAAAAGTGTTCATTGCCGTCACGACGATGGTCACCTGGTTTGCCCTGTTGGCCCGTCCGGAAGTGAAAGTTTCGGAACTCAATATGTGGAAATTCCTGATGCCGGTGTTTGGCTCGATAGAGAGTTGGCTGCTGATGACGGGCGACAATCCCAATGCCTTCACCGTGGCCGGGCTGTTCATCCTCACCGCTTCGCTGCTCATATTCTACAACCGGCCCCTGCGGGATTTCTTTTTCCGGAAGAAAAATACGGCTAAAATAGAAAGATAATGGCCCATAAAAAGACTTATTTTATCACCGGCATCGATACCGACGCCGGGAAAACGTGGGTGACGGGAGCGTTCGCCCGCTACCTGAAAGATCACGGCAAAAACGTCGTGACCCAGAAGATCGCCCAGACGGGTTGCGTGGGATCGTCGGAAGATATCGAACACCACCGCCTGATGATGGGCGTGGATTCTCTGCCGGAAGACAAGGAAGGACTTACGTGCCCTTTCATTTTCACGGTGCCGTGTTCCCCGCATCTGGCGGCTGAGATAGACGGTGCAGAAATAGATTCCGGAAAGATCGCCGCCGCCCGGAAAGAGTTGGAAAAACGCTACGAATACGTCCTGTGCGAAGGGGTGGGCGGCCTTTGCGTGCCCCTGAACAGGCACGAATACCTGCTCGACTGGCTTTCCCGCCAGGGGCTGCCGATAATATTGGTCACTTCGGGCAAACTGGGGAGCATCAACCATACAGTGATGAGCCTCGAGTTGTGCAAGGCGCGCGGGATCGACGTAGTCGCCGTCGTGTACAATTATTATCCCGATGTGCTGCCCCAAATAGAGAAGGATACAGTGCGTGTGATCAAAGACTATCTGGAAAAAACGTATCCCGGGTGCGGTTTTATCCGTTTGGGCAACCTGAAAGAGGAAGGCTACGGCAGCGGGGATTTCTCCTCCCTGTTATAAACACGGTTCATTCCTGAAAAATTCCGCTGCTCTCTAAGGACAGCGGAATTTTTTTTGTAGGGGATGCGCAACTCAGGTTATCGGGCGGTGAGGGCCTATGAATTCCTGCGTATATTCCGTATCTTTACAGGCTAATTTTTGGAGAAAATGCAGTTCAAACTTACCAGCGACTATTCCCCTACCGGCGACCAGCCGGAAGCGATAAAACAGCTCACCCAAGGCATCGAGGAGGGTAATCCGGCGCAAACCCTACTGGGCGTCACCGGATCGGGAAAGACATTTACAATAGCCAACGTCATCCAGAATACCGGCCGGCCGACCATCGTGTTGGCCCATAACAAGACCCTGGCCGCGCAGCTTTACTCGGAATTTAAAGGTTTTTTTCCGGAGAACGCCGTGGAGTATTTCGTATCGTATTACGATTATTACCAGCCGGAGGCTTATATCCCCTCCACTGGCACGTACATCGAAAAGGACCTTTCTATCAACGAAGATATCGAGAAGCTGCGCCTTTCGGCGGTTTCTTCCTTGTTGTCGTCCCGGCGGGACGTGATCGTGGTGGCTTCCGTGTCGTGCCTGTACGGTATCGGGAACCCCTACGAATTCGAGAAGAGCGTAATAGACATAGCCGTGGGGCAGATTATCCCGCGCACCACGTTCCTCCACCGTCTGGTAGACGGGCTATACAGCCGTACTACGGCCGATTTCGCCCGGGGGAACTTCCGGGTGAAAGGCGATACGGTGGATGTATTCCCGGCCTATTCCGATACGGCGGTGCGGATACACTTCTTCGGCGATAAAATCGAGGAAATAGAAGGCACGGACCCGGTAAGCAATGCCGTGATCACGTCTTACGACCACCTGCGTATCTATCCGGCTAATATCTTCGTCACCGGGAAAGACCGGTTGAAAACAGCCATTCACCAGATCGAGATAGACCTTGGCCAGCGGGTAGAGTATTTCAATTCCGTAGGGCAGCCCCTGGAAGCCAAACGGTTGAAAGAACGTACGGAATTCGACCTGGAAATGATCCGGGAATTGGGATATTGTTCCGGCATCGAAAACTATTCACGGTATCTGGACGGCCGGGAGCCGGGCACCCGGCCGTTCTGCCTGCTGGATTATTTCCCGAAGGATTTTCTGATGGTCATCGACGAAAGCCATGTAACCGTTTCCCAGGTACAGGCAATGTACGGTGGGGATCGCAGCCGCAAAACCAACCTGGTGGAATACGGGTTCCGCCTGCCGGCGGCCATCGACAACCGTCCGCTGAAGTTCGAGGAATTCGAGGCGATGCAGCATCAAACGATCTATGTATCGGCCACTCCGGCGGATTATGAACTGGAAAAATCGGGCGGTGTCGTGGTGGAACAGGTCATACGCCCTACGGGACTGCTCGACCCGGAGATCGAAGTGAGGCCTTCGAAGAACCAGATCGACGATCTTTTGGAAGAGATCCATAAGCGTGAGGACTTGGATGAACGGGTGCTGGTGACCACCCTGACCAAGCGTATGGCCGAGGAACTGGCCAAGTATCTGGCCCGGGTAGGGGTTCGCTGCCGCTACATACACTCGGATGTCGAGACAATGGAACGTGTACAGATCATGCAGGATTTGCGTGAAGGCCTGTTCGACGTGTTGATCGGGGTAAACCTGCTGCGCGAAGGGCTCGACCTGCCGGAAGTGTCGCTGGTGGCGATCCTCGATGCGGACAAGGAAGGCTTTCTCCGTTCGCACCGCTCGCTCACCCAGACCATCGGCCGTGCGGCTCGGCACGTGAACGGCAAGGCGATCCTGTATGCCGACAAGATGACCGATTCGATGCGGCTGACCATCGACGAAACAGCCCGGCGTCGAACAGTACAGACCCTGTCTCTTATACACATCT
>CALJDR010000054.1 GCA_938023515.1 uncultured Flavobacteriales bacterium | reverse complement strand
GGCACAGCCTCTCTTTCTTTTCCGTTCAGCCGGGATCACCCGGTCTTTTGAGCCCGCAAAAGAAAGTGGAGTCGGGTGACAAAAGAAAAGTATGGTAAGAAATAAAAGGACAATTATTTTAATGCCCCTGTTCGGATACTTCGCCTTCCAGCCTGAGTACAATAACCTGCCCCGGTTCCATATCGTACGACAGCCAGTCCGAGGTGAATGTGTGGGTAAATCCGCTTGCCACATCGACGGCCTGCCGATCGCCCGCGTAGGGGATGTGCATGTAGAACTTATGCCCGGCCGACGGGTCGGTATTGACCGCTACGACGATCTGTTCGCGGGGATCCTTCGGGTTTATACGTCGGTAAGCCAGTATCTTTCCTCCGGACGATTCCACATGGGGGATGTCCAGTGAGGCTTGGGAAGTATCGCACACCAATGCGAGGTTCTCCGCCCGCAGGGCGTTGATCCGGGATATGAAGTCGATGATGCTGTCCTGTGCGAGCCAATTGAGGCCGGCTACGTTAAACAAGGGAAGCTTTTCCCGGGCATAAAAATCGCTCTGATCCTGTGTGAAACCGAGGCCCGTATTTACCGGGAACGTTTCCAATAGCTCGAACCCGGAATGAATTACCGGGATGACCGAAGGCAGGAAAGCGAACACCGCATAACCCGCTTTGGAGAACCGGGCGCCCCCGCGGGCGGCAGCCCGGGGTGTGTTGTGTGTTTCGAGCGTGCCGAAGACCGGTTCGGGTTTTTCCCGCCGGGCGTAATCCACCATCCGGTACAGTGTGCTGAAATCGCATTCGAAGCCGAATCCCAGTGCCGCGTCGTATCCCTTCTTTCCGGCTTTTTCGGCCGGGTAGAAATTCTCTTCGAAGAAGGCGAATGCAGGGTCTGTCTTGCGGGCGTTTTCCAGGATGGATGCTACGAGTTTTTTCGGGATAGCGTGCCCCATGTCGATCATCGATCCGTCTATGCCGTATTTTTTCTGATAGGTAGGGATCACCCGGGAAAGGTATTCCCACAGCGAAGCATTGACATTGGCCTCCCGGGCCAGCTTCGGGTCGTAATACCGCAGGGTATTGTAGGCCGTGTAATTGTATTTGTCCTGTCCGTCGCGGTACATACGCAGATAAGTCACGTCGTCCCACGAAGGTTGGATATCGTCCGGCGGCCAGTCGGCAAAAGCAGGAGGGATTACAGCCTCTCCCAGCGGGGTGTCGGCGACAAATTTGTCTTTGACCATGCCGATTTTGCCTTTTTGGGGAGGGACGACAAACTGCTCACGATAGTTTTCATCCGGGGCGATATAGTCTTTGCCCCCTTCGGGTATCCTTTTGATCTTTTCCAATTCCTCCGGCGTAAACACCGGTTTGGAAAAATTAGGGGCATCCTCCCGATGGATCCAGTAGAACCACTCGGGATGCTCCTTGGCGTTCACGTTGTCCGGAGCGGAAGTGCGCAGGGCAAATTCCAGTACGACCCGGATACCCAGAATGTGTGCCGCCTCTACCAGAGCGGCAAACTGATCCTCAACGGCCATTCCATCGAGCAGGGGGTCGCCCAGACGCTCGTCGAAAGCGAGCAGGTCCGAGGTGGCGTACGGCGAGCCGAGATTGCCTTTGCGGGCATCTTTGCCGATGCTGTTCACCGGGAGCATGTACAGGGTATCGGCACCCAGGACCTGGATATAGGGCAGTATGGTAATCATTTTAAGGAACGTGCCGCTGTCCCGGATGCCCTTTTCGTTCAGGGTCATATCGATCTGGGACGATCCGAGGACATTGTTGCCGTCGTGGTCGAAGGCAGCCGTAAGCCGGGGAAAAGCGTTGTATATGACGGCCCGGGAAGCCCATCGGTCTTTTTCCTTGCGCAGGGCGGATAGGCTCTTGGAATAGGTTTCGGCAGCTTTCGACCGTTTCAGGATATCGGTTACGATCCCGTGGTAATATTCGCCGGCCCTAACGAAGGTATATTCTTGTTTGGCCAGCGGTTTTTTCCAGACCGAGGGAACGTATATGTATGTATCGGAAAATTTAGTCTTTTCCTCCAGTATTTGCCGGATGCGGTAAAGTTTGAGATGCTTGTTCATGGTTTCGGGCGGTATAGGGTTAAATGAGCCGTGCAGGAAAGACACCTGTGTAAAAGCCCCGGGGAGGCACTGCTACATGTGATCTTCCCTGCACGGCAGGTAAGGCGGACTGAGCCGCCGCAGTATGGCTTAAGGTTCGACTACCAGGCGGAACCCTTCGCCGTGGATGTTGCTGATCGATACTTTGGGATCGCTCTTGAGGTATTTGCGCAACTTCACGATATACACGTCCATCGAGCGGGCGGTAAAATAGTTGTCGTCCTTCCAGATGCGTACCAAGGCCAGTTCGCGCGGCATTAGGTCGCCCATATGTTGGCACAGCAGTTTGAGCAGGGCGTTCTCCTTGGGGGAGAGTTTGTACTCCTCGGTGCCGTTGGACAGGTTGCGCAGTTTGGAGTCGAAGGTAAAGGAACCGATCCTGAATTCCGTCTGCGAGTTTTCTTCCGCTTCGGCACTTTCGGCACCTCCGCGTTCGGTGATGGCTTTGATTTTGTAAAGCAGCACCTCGCTGTCGAATGGTTTGTTCAGGTAATCGTCGGCTCCGACTTGATATCCGCGCACCACGTCCGATTTCATCGACTTGGCTGTCAGGAAGATGATAGGTACCTGTTTGTTAACCTCGCGAATCTCTTTGGCCAAGGTGAAGCCGTCCTTTTTGGGCATCATCACGTCCAGTATGCACAGGTCGAATTTGTCCGAATTGAATTTTTTCCAGCCGTCTTCGCCGTCTATCGCATGAATCACTTCATAATCGTTGAAAGTCAGGAAATCCTTCAATACTGCCCCGAAGTTGGTATCGTCCTCTACGAGCAGCAGTTTGATTTTTTCTTTTTCCATAGCTTATTGTTTTTTGATTTTTTTCAACAAGTAAATTTAACTATAATTATCATATCAGTCAAGAGGCAATTTTACCGTAAATGTGCTCCCTTTTCCCTGCACGCTATCCGCCTCGATCGTCCCGGAGTGGAGTTCCACGATCTTCTTGGAATAGGCCAGTCCCAGTCCGTGCCCTTTTATGTTGTGCACGTCCCCGGTAGGGATCCGGTAAAAGTTCTCGAATATTTTCTTCATTCCGCTTTTGCTCATCCCCATTCCTTTGTCCGAGATATCCACCGCCCAGTATTTCCCGTCAGGCGTATTGTAGGTGCGAACGGTGATCTCCGGCTTGCCCGGGGAATACTTGTTGGCATTGTCCAGGATATTGAGAAAGATATTGATGATGTGCATCCGGTCTACCGAAGCGGAAGCCTTTGCCGCCTCGAAATATTCCTCAATAGTTCCCTGCCGGTCGGCTACGATCAGTTCGATATGCTCCAGGGCTTCTTCGAGCAGAGCGTTCAGGTCGGACGGAGTCCGGTTGAGCTCCATCTGTCCCCGTTCCAACCGGGCGATGCGCAGCACACTTTCCACCTGGGCCAGCATCCGCTTGTTCTCCTGCTTGATGATACCGGCGTAATGCTCCACTTTTCCCTTATCGGTGTTTACCCGCTCGGAATTCAACGCGTCGGCCGCTATGCTGATGGTGGCTATCGGTGTTTTGAATTCGTGGGTCATGTTGTTGATGAAATCGTATTTCATATCGGCCACTTTCTTCTGTCGGACCATGTAATAGATAGCTGCAGCGAATACGCCCATAATGATGAAAACGAACAGCACCGAGGCAACGATCATCGGGACCATAGAACGTACCACGAAGTTCATGACCTGAGGGAAACGCAGCACCAGTTCATATTTTGTTTGTCCGTCCTGGGTAACGAATATTTCACCATGATATGGGATCAGGTTCTCGTCCCATTGGTCGGAATGGATCACCGAAAGCTCTCCGTTGGTCAGTATTCCATATTGGTAGGAGGTACGGATATAATTATCGGATAGGACGTCGGTGATGATCTCTGTAAGCCGTTCCGGGTCCACGCGCTGTTGGATAGGCATCAGTTCGCCTACCAAAGCTATCTGGGTGCGCATGTTCTCCATCTTCATGTTCTCTTCCCAACCACCGTATTTGATCGAATAGCTAGGATTGGCTGTAGCTCCTTCAGAGTAGAGAGGGCTGGTATATACCCGGCTATATCCTACGTAATTCCGTATCTGGATCGAATCTTTGCGCCCGCTTACCAGTTTGTTGATAGGAACCGTGTAAATTTCTTCCAATCTGCTTGTTTGCACATTGATCGCTTCGTTGCGTCCCGGTATCGTGCCGATGTAGTTGGAATTGGTCTGGTTGAGTTTAGAGGCGACGAATTCCCCCAAACCGGAAAAGCGGGATAGCAGGTCCTGTAATTCTTCTTCGCTTAATTTATCGGCGATCTGCCGGATGGATTTGTTGGCGTTTTCTTCAAATTCGATGGTACGCTCGGTAATTACCGAATGGATCCAATAGGTCTGAATGGCCACCAGCCCCAGCAGGGAGAAGGCCATCAGTATGATAATCAGGATAAATTTGTTTTTTCCGGTCATGATTTACAAAGATACCTCAAAGTGTTAAAGCCCGGTATTAACATTGTCATAAATTAGTGAATCGTTTACCTAAATGTTAAAGTGTTTTTTTAACAATTGCTGCCAGTATCATTTCGTAGTAGTTATCGTGCGGCACGGTAATCCCCCGGTCGGCCTTTATCAGTTCCGAGAATTCCCCGGACGAAAAAAAGCGGACGGCTTCGACTTCTTCTTTTTGCAGGGCCAGCTTATTCGGGTCGATATTTTTTTTCATCAGGTATACATAGCAGTGTTCCCGGTTGATCCATCCGCGCTGAGGGTAAGGGTATTCCATATGGATGGTGGTGAGGTATTCGAGTTCTTCCGGGCGCGCTTCTGTCCCGATCTCTTCCCGGATTTCCCGCAAAGCGCCCGTCAGTGGGTTTTCCCCGGCCGATATATGGCCTGCCACCGAAATATCCCATAATCCGGGGAACGTATCTTTGGTGGCCGCGCGTTTCTGCATCAGGATGTCTCCCCGGTCGTTGTATATCCAGATGTGGGCCGAACGGTGCCAAAGGCCCTGTTCGTGCGCCTGCCTTTTCGGGACAATGTTTCCGGTAGGGCGGTCGCCGCGGTCGAATACATCTACGGCTTCTTCTTCCATTTTTTGTTAATGTTTAAGAGTTGCAAAGATTGCAAAAATTATAAATACCGCCGCTTTTTTGGAAGGAAAAATAGAAAAGGGCTATCTTTACGGCGTTAAAAATAAAAACAATCCGCCATGGCAGAAAAACGGAATTGGACCTCCATCAAAGAGTATTCGGATATCCTGTTCGACCAGTTCGAAGGGATAGCCCGTATTACGATCAACCGTCCGGAAGTGTACAACGCTTTCCGACCCGATACCAACGAACAGATACTTGATGCGCTCGATATCTGCCGCAACCGGGGCGATATCGGCGTGGTGGTGCTCACCGGGGCCGGGGACAAGGCCTTCTGCTCCGGCGGCGACCAGAATGCCAAGAGCCGGGGTGGTTATATCGGGACGGACGGTGTGCCGCGCCTGAATGTGCTGGATGTGCACAAAGCGATCCGTTCGCTTCCCAAGCCGGTCGTGGCGATGGTCAACGGCTATGCCATCGGCGGAGGGAACGTACTCCAGGTGGCTGTCTCTTATACACATCTGACGCTGCCGACGATACTCCTTGTGTAGA